>NZ_JALJRO010000018.1:0-115948 GCF_024519635.1 Pseudomonas sp. Pse1 | reverse complement strand
TCGGCCCGCACAGCGAGGATGAATTCGGCGTTGTCCAGCAGGCGTTTGTCGTTCAGTGCGGCGGTGCGCACGCCGTACTGCTGCTCGATGATCGGCAGCGACACGGCGCGCGGTTGCAGCACGGTGCCCAGGGCTCGGCGCAGGGTATGCTCAAGAAGCTGGAAGGACTCGCGCAGGTTGTCGTGCTGGTAGGCCGGGTATTCCTGGGGCAGGTGGCCTTCATCGGTAAAGGTCACCAGCTCGCCGCAGGCCTGGGCCAGCGCGATGTACAGCCGCTCCGGGTGGACTTGGCGTTGGCGAGCCAAGTGTTGGAACAGCGGGAATAAACGATTGAGGGTTTGCAGCAGGTTGAAGTCGGCGACATCGGCGACCCCTGACTGTCCTGGTGAGCCAATACGCTGAGCCAGATTTTTGGCTCGCTCGCGCATCAACCCGGCCACTTCACCTAAGTAACGGTGCAGTGCTGGCACGGCTTGCAGGGATACGCTGGTGGGGTAGAAGTGCTCGTCCATTACCAAGCTGCCATCCGGGCGCTTGTCTTTGATCCTGCCCAAGGCGATGCCGGTAAAGGCACTACGGTCGCTGCGTTCGAGCATCAGTTGCAGGTTAGGCACCGCCAGATCCATGCCAACCACGTCGCCATCATCGCTGTGAGTGTCACGGATTTCTTCACGCCGGGCGATGTAGCGGCTGTTGCCGTACTGATCGGGCCAGCGTACTTCGAGGGCGCCGTTGGAGCGCAGCGGCAGGGCCAGGTAGACGATCTGGTTCACCGCACTACTATCGGCGATTTCCAGCGGGGCGGGTGGCGCCAGGTCGTGGGGGATATCGAAGACACTGCCATCGGGCATGATCCCGCGCGCCTGGGTAATGGCGATTTTGCCGAAGCTCAGGTATTCGCTGTTCAACGCCAGCTCGCTGAAGCCGTAGAGGGCGTCGCTCAGGCTGTGCAGGCGCTGGTGCATGGCGGCTTCGGCGGCGCGGGCCTGTTGCTGGAAGTGCTGGGGTTTGACGAACAAACCTTCATGCCAGATGACGGGGTTGCGTGAACTCATCGGTGATTACTCGGGGCAAAAGCGGCTGAAAAGGGCGTCATCGGGTTTCTCCTTTGAGGCTGACCTGGGTGGCGTCCAACTGCACCAGCACGGCGTACTGCCGGCCTTTGGGCTCGACGCGCAGGCGCTGTTTCCACTGGCCGACTTCGTCGTTGTGGTAGTTGGCGATCACCGCGATAAAGCGGGTGTCTTCATCCAGGGCGCGCAGGTCGACGAACTTGAATTGGCCGGGCTGGAGCAGGTAGTCGTCGGCGCGGATGTAGGTGCTGCCCAAGGTCTTTTTCAGGTCTTCGGTCAGGGCTTGGGGGCTGGCGTTGGTCAGCAGCGAGTCGTCGGTCAGTTGCAAGACCTTGAAGGCGATTGGCGTGGCGACGTGCTTCACCGCCGGGCTGCCCCAGGGCGTGGTCAGGCTGACACCCTGGGCGTCGTAGTCGCCTAGCAGTGCGCCTTCGAAAGGCGACATTGGCGCTACGGGCGCTGGCTCGATGGTCAGTGGCGACTGGGCCGGTACGTTTTCATAGAGGTGGTTGAGCAGGGTTTGCACTTTGTCGGTCAGTGCCTGTGGACTGCTCGCCTGAACGTTGAGGTTGTAAGGCGAGCGGCTGGCGTCTTCATCCGGTGCAGTGCCGGTGCTGATCAGGCGTGGGTTGACGTGGTCGCTGGCGTGCAGGCTCAGGGAGTAGCGGCTGGGCTGATCGTCGGGGCCGCCTACCGGGATCGAGGGCGTCCAGACCACCTGGCCGATTTTGCCGAGCATGGTGCAGCCGCCGAGGGTCAGGCAGGCGAACAACAAGGTGCCAAGCCGCAGGCTGCTGAACAGGCTGGCGGGCTTCTTGGGTGCAGGCGCGCCACTGTCAGGCAGCGGCCTTGGCGGTTCTGCCGCCTTCATCGCTTGCAGCGGATCACCTTGGTTCGCCAAGTCCACGGGCTGGCAAAGGCGCTCGAATTCCGGGCATGTGGCAGGTTGTGGGTCGGGCAGAGGCCGTCCCGGTGAGTCGTCCAAATGCCAGGCTTGCATGCCTTCCGGCTCGCCGGTAAATAGTTCATCCAGGGAGCGTTGCCCAGGGGCGTGCTCTCCGAGCTGCACCGCGACCTGATATGCACCGATCTGCAACAGGTCGCCATCATTGAGGCTCACCGCCACATTGCGACCCAATGGCAAGCCATGACCATTGGCGTAGGTGCTGCCGCTGCGGTCGATCACGCAGAAACGCCCTTCCACGACCCTGATTTCACAGTGGTTGGGCCGCACGCTGTTGTGACGATCCTCCAGGCGCCATTCAGCCGCGGCACTGCCAATGCTGCCACCCTGTGGGCCGAACCGGTGAAGGGGCAGATACCCGTGCAGCAACTGTGCAGGATTATTGATCACCAAGGTCAGCTTCATGCGCGCCCCCGAATCCGCACCACGGCGGGGTGACGTTGTTCCTGGTGTTCGATAAAGCTGGTCCAACCCAGGTGGGTGCCGCTGTCGCGCTGCAGGTTGAACGGCGGCACGTCCTCGTCGCGCAGCCCCAATTCCAGATCGTAAGCGGTGACGTCGCGCAGCAAAAAGTCCATCAATTGGCGCAACCTCCCAAACTGCTCACCACTGGGCAAGAACTGCCGAAAGCGCGCCTGGGTCAGGTTGGGAATCACCAAAGTGAACTTGCTGGCGCGGGTCTTGCTGCGGTCGCCCACCACAAAATCGCTGCCCAAGGTGCCGTTTACCTTGCCCAGCGCCATGCGTTGACGCTGCGGCAAGCTCACCGAACGTGCCTCGAATTCACGAATGTGCACGCCGTGCAGATCGAAGCAATGCTCGACAATCCCGGACACCACCGAGGGCGAGCGACTGCGGCTGGCGATCAACCCGGCAAAACTCAACAGCCGACCCCACGGTAACGGCGTCGCGCCGCGCAGGTCGTTGTCGTTCAACCCGATCAGGGAAAACACATAGCGCGAAAAACGGTCGCTGGCCTCGGCCTGAAATCGGATGTAGTAGCGGTACTTGCGCCAACTGTGGTGCAGCAGGGTCAGCAAGCGATGATTGAAAAAGTCCATGAACGCAGGGCGAATACCGCGCTCCTGGGCCTGTTCGTATGCCAGACGGTCCAGGTAGTAGCCGGGCAGCGGCGAGTCAGTGCCGTGCAAGCCAAAGAAGCTGGTCTGCAAGCGATAGCGCACTTCGTCGTGATCCTCCTCCAGGCGTGCCGCCTCGACCACGTCGGAGGCTGGAAAGCCCAACCCCGCATGGCTTTGCAGGCGTACACGGCGGCGCGCCGCCGCACTCAAGGGCTGCGCTTCCAGGTCGTCGCCATGCAAGGCGTGCAAATGCTCCAGCAGACGGTGAAACGAGTAGTTCCGCGCGTCGGCCAGCAGCACATCGGCTAGATCACGGGTTGTCTGCCGGTCAACAGTGGCCATTCATAACGCTCGTTGTTGGTGGTATTGATCACTTCCAGGCGATGGAAGGAGTTGATGCTTGCGTACAGGGCGAAGAAGTGCGAAAGCACGCTGGCGAACAGGTACAACTCGCCCTCGCAAAGGAAAGCGTTCTGATCCAGTTGCAAGCGGGTCTGCAAGCCGCGCACCGGCTGGCCCTTCATCAGCCAGTCGATGGGAGTGGTCACGGCCTCATGGATCCCGTTGAGGCGCTTGCGGGTGGCGCGTGCCTGTTGCAGGTCGTGCAGCGCGGCGAAGTCATAGGCGCGGATCACCGCCTTGAGCGGCTCGGCCGACAACAGCGACAAGTAGTTCAGCGACAGGTTGGAAATCAGCGTCCAGTGAAGGCTACTGTCCAGCACTGGCCGGTAGCTTCGAGTCGGTGCAGTCAGGTTGGTGTAGGTGGCAAACGACGGCGTGACCTCGGTGGACAGCGACACATCTCCCACGCCCAGCAACTGCGGCAGGTCGCGATTGGTGCAAGTCAACTCGATGGACGCGGCTTCATGCTCGCCGATGTACCGGCTCTCATCGCCGCGCACGAAGGCGATGCGATGGCGCAAGCCCTCACGCCCGTGGGATTGTTCGATGTGCGTGCGGAAATACAGTGCGGTGCGACCCTGCGCATGTTCGATCTCATGCTGGAACGATTCGAATGGGGTGAAGCGCCGCAACGGATCGCCCTTGCGATCTTTATCGGCAGCGTCCCAGCCGGTCACCTGGTCGACACTGAAAATCTCATAGGCCTCGGGGCGGTTTCCGCTGGGGCTTATCCGCTGTTGCAGGCTGCGCCCGTCCAGTCCGATTGGGCTGGCATCGTGACGGAACAGGTTGACCGCTGGCGCGCAATACAGGTGCAGGTCGCTGGTGCGCAGGCGGATATCGGGCGGCATGGGCCGGCTGAACTGAAATTCGAAACGCAGGGTGGTGGCGCTGACATCCGGCCAGATGTTAGCCAGGCGGGTCAGGCTGAAAAAATGGAAGCGTTGCGGGAATACAAAGTACTCCTGCAGGATCCGGTAGCCATCGAACACATTGCGCGGGTAGGGCAACAATGCCTCGTCGGCAGTGAAGCCGGGAAAGCCGATATCCTTGGCCGACAGGCGATAGTTCTGGCCGTTGATGTGCAGAGTGACGCTGTCCAGATAATGGGCGAGCCACAGGTACAAAGTCAGCGCGCTGGCGCTATCGCCGCCCAGGTGGAAATCCAGCTGGTCGCAGGCCATGCTGGTCAGCGGCTGCTCCGTCAACACCTTGAGGTCGATGCGCATCACCGAGGCCTCACGGCTGTGGGCATCGCTGACTTCTTGCAAGGCCAATGGGTACAGATTGACGTCGGTGCAGGTGCGAAACTGGCAGGAGATGCCATCCACCGGTTTGGCGAACAACGGTGTGCCCTTGGGAATCACCTGGCACTGGCTGATCGCATCGGGCAACGGTGTAAAGCGAATGATGGTTGCACTGGGCAGAGGCCGCAGGTAATTGGGCCAGAGCATCTGCAACAGCGGATGGGTCAGCTCCGGCAAATCGTCGTCGATCTTCATCCCGAGCTTGGCGGTGAGGAAGGCAAAGCCCTCCAGCAGCCGCTCCACGTCCGGGTCGCCGGCCTGATCGCCGAGAAACTGCGCCAGTTGCGGGTTGTCCTCGGCAAACTCGCGGCCGAGTTCGCGCAGGTAGCGCAACTCCTCGGCAAAGCGTTGTTTCAAGTCCATGACATTCTTATCTCACGCGGGTGTAGCCGTCGCGGCCATGCATGGCCACTTCGATCTGCACCTGTTCTTCCTTGTGGTTGACCCGCACCTGGCAATCCAGGCGGAAGTTCAGCTCCAGCGGCAAATCCGGGTCGGGCTGATAGCGCACGCCCGTCACCGTGATTCGCGGTTCAAACGCCTCAACCGAGCGGCGGATATCGGCGCTGATGGCGACCACCAGATCACTGCTGGCCTGGGTGACCCCGTTGAAGTCGCGCAAGCCCAGCTCAGGGCTGCTTTGCGAGCAGCCCTGGCGTGAGTTAAGGACTTGTTCCAGGTGGCGTTTAATCGCCTCGACGCGCTGTCGCGCCTGCTCATCCGCGCTGCCTGGGCGGTAGCGCGGTGCGTCGTGTTCCAGGCGCTCAAACAGGCTGCCGCCCACTTATTGGGTGTCCAGCCGACCGACCAGTGAGATCTCGAAGTTGGCGCCCATGTACTTGAAGTGTGGGCGCACCGCCAACGACACCTGGTACCAGCCCGGATCGCCAGCGACGTCTTGTACGACAATTTGCGCGGCGCGCAATGGACGACGGCTGCGTACATCGGAGGAAGGGTTTTCCTGGTCGGCGATGTATTGCTTGAGCCAGGTGTTCAGTTCGCGCTCCAGGTCCTGGCGTTCCTTCCAGCTGCCGATCTGTTCGCGTTGCAGCACTTTGATGTAGTGGGCCAGGCGGTTGACGATAAACAGGTACGGTAACTGGGTGCCGAGCTTGTAGTTGGTCTGGGCTTCCTGGCCTTCGCGGGTCTTGGGGAAGTTCTTCGGTTTCTGCACCGAGTTGGCGGAGAAGAACGCTGCGTTGTCGCTGTCCTTGCGCATGGTCAGCGGGATAAAACCGGCTTCGGCCAGCTCGAATTCCTTGCGGTCGGAGATCAGCACTTCGGTGGGGATCTTGGCCTGCAACTGGCCCAGGGATTCGTACAAGTGCACCGGCAGATCGTCCACCGCGCCGCCGGATTGCGGGCCGATGATGTTAGGGCACCAGCGGTAGCGGGCGAAGCTGTCGGTGATGCGCGAAGCCATCAGGAACGCGGTGTTGCCCCAGAGGTAGTTGTCGTGGGATCCGTCGACAGTTTCGTCGTAGCCGAAGCTGCTGATCGGGTTCTCCAGCCCATCGTAAGGCGAGCGCAGCAAAAAGCGCGGTAGCGTCGCGGCGATGTACTTGGAGTCCTCCATCTCACGCAGGCTGCGCCATTTGGTGTGGCCGGGGCCTTCAAAGATATCGCTGACTTCCTTGAGCGACGGCAGATCCTGAAAGCTCTTGAGGTTGAAGAATTCAGGGCCGGCAGCCATCACGAACGGCGCATGGGCCATAGCACCCACGGAGGCGACATAGCTCAGCAGCTTCATGTCCGGGGACGAAGGGCCGAAAGTGTAGTTGCCGATCATCGCTGCGATAGGCTCGCCACCGAACTGGCCGTAACCGGCGGTGTAAGCGTGCTTGTACAGGCCGCTGCGGGTGATGTCGCCGGCGTTGTCGAAGTCGTCCAGCAGCTCTTCTTTGGTGACGTGCAGCATTTCCAGCTTGATGTTTTCGCGGAAATCCGTGCGATCCACCAGCAGCTTCAACCCACGCCAGGCCGATTCCAGTTGCTGGAACTGCGGCTGATGCAGGATTACGTCCATCTGCTTGCTCAACGCCCGGTCGATTTCGGCAATCATCTGGTCAACCCGGTGCTTGTTGACCGGTTGCTGGTGGTCGCCGCTTTGCAGGATCTCGCTGATGAACGCGGCCACGCCTTGGCGGGCCACGGCATAGCCTTCCTGGGAGGGGCGAATGGTGGTGTTGGCCAGCAGTTGGTCGAGCAACGATAGCGGTTCGTCAACTACCAGTACTTGGGCGGCGGCGCTTTCCGTAGGCATGGGGAGTACTCCGTTGTGAAGGGCGTTCAAATCAGTTATCGGGCGCGTCGAGCACCAGGTTCAGTTCGCTGGCAAGTCGCTGACGGGCGGTTTCATCGGTCAGCAGGCTCTGCAGGTGCTTGCGAAAGGCCGGGACGTTGCCCATAGGGCCTTTGAGTGCAACCAGAGCTTCGCGAAGCTCCAGCAACTTGTTAAGTTCGGGCACTTGGCGGGCGACGGCATCGGGGCCGAAGTCATTGATGTTTTTGAATTGAAGTTGCACGTTAAAGTCGGTGTCGTGGTTGTTGTTCAGAACAGACGGAACCGCCATGTCTAGAGCAACTTCGGCTTTGGCCAACACTTCGTTAAAGGTGTCTTTGTCGATCCGAGTGGATTGCCGATCTTCAAGGGCGGAAAGTTCGCCGTGTCCTTTAAAGTCTCCCGTGATCAATAGTTTCAGGGGGAGCTCTACTTCAGCCTGTTGATCGCCCGTGGCCGGGACGTACTTGATGTTGACGCGTTCTTTTGGCGCGACAGAGCCTTGGGTTTTAGACATGAGAAGAATCCTTTTCGTAAGGCCGGGTATTAGAACCGGCTATTGCAAGATTTGTCATGTCGGACGATGTGGACGTGATTCGTAGGACGTATATGTGGGAAAATGTGCGCGTCTAAACATTTTCCTACGTGGACTGTAGAAATATCTTATGGTCGCCTCTTCTCATTCGGATTTAGTGGTGTGATTTTCGTCTTTTACTTGCCTAACCGATGAACTCAGGTGATGCTTTTAGGGTTAACCGTTGAACTCTAAAGCTCAAAGCGTTAGTTCGAAGACTTAATAAGAATGCCCGGTTCGTATTTTGACGAGGTATATCAGGAGGTGTTGATGCGCGACGGATGCCGAGGGTGGAAATGGGGGCTTTGTCTAATGGTAGTGGCTGTAATAGATGTGCAGGCAGCGACACAAGACTGCCCTTCCATCGTCTCTCCCTTGAAACGCCTGGAGTGTTTTGATTTGGCCGCCGGTACGCCTATCCATCACGCCCCCGTAGCACCTCGCGCCATTAGCCGGGTACTGCCGATTGTGGATCTGGTTCAGCGCAATGAGGCCAAGCGTCCCCCCGAGGACCAGCGTTTTTTGTTGTCGTCATTCCCGGAGCCGGACAACGACCAGCAACACCGTCTGGTGATCTCAGCCCCAGCGTTGGGCGCGCTACCGCCTCGGCCTTACCTGGCCATCAGCTGCGAATCGAGAATCTCTCGCCTGCAGCTGGTGCTGGATGAACCGGCCAAGCCCAACAAGATACGAATACAACTGTTCAAGGATGAGCGCCCGGTTTCCGAGGCCTATCAATGGCAGGTGTTGGACGACGCCGGCTTGGTGGTTGATGCTGGACGCGGGCTGCAGGCTATTTCGCTGCTGCGCAACATGGGCGGCGGCCAGCGCTTGCGACTGGAAAGTGACTATCCCCGGCTGCACGGCCTGGTATTCGACGCTGAAGGTTTGGGTGAGTTGATCGAGCAGGAGCGCCAAGCATGTCGCTGGTGATTGATGTCCCGGTGGACATCGTCACCTTGCTGCTGGCCCCCATCGATCCCGAGCAGCCCGCAGGACATTTCGATGTCGAGGATGAGACCTACCAGGCCATCGACCAGGAAATGGTCAAACTCGGCGGCCTGCGCGAGAGTGATATCGACTGGCCGTATATCGATGAAGCCTCCCGCCAGTACTTAGCGACTCAATGCAAGCACTGGCGAATCCTCGGTCACCTGCAGGTGGTATGGCTGCGCACGCGGCAATGGGCACGCTGGGCCGATGCCTTCGGCTTGCTGGCCGGCATGGTTGAACTGTACTGGGACAGTGCTTACCCAAAGCCTGGCCCGACTGGCTATCTGAACAAGCGTAAGCAGGTGCAGCGCCTGCTGGAGGACCTGGGGCAAGTGTTGCCGTCCCTGGATCGCAGCAGCTTTGCCCCGGCTTATCAGGCGGCGGCGCAATTGGCTCTGGCAAACCTGCGGCGGTGTGTCGAAAGCGCCAAGCTCGACTCCGCTCCGCTGGACGCGCTGCAACGGCAATTGAGCAAATACAGCGAGCCCGTTGCAGCCATTGAGCCCACGCGAGCAACTACTTCCACGAGTGTTCTGGATTCAGCGTTCTTCACCAGCCCCAAGCCGCAGGCGCCGAGCACCGAGCGCGAACAACGTCGCGCCCTGTTGAGCATGGCTGAGCAGATCAACCTGCAGGACCCCTACGACCCCACGGGCTACCAATTGCGCCGCTTCGGCCTGTGGTCGCACTTGCGCACCGCACCTCCCATCACCCGCGACCGTCGTACTGAATTGACCGCCGTGCCCAAGGATATCGTCGACGGCTATCAGGATGCGCTGAACCACAACACCCTGGACCCGAACCTGCTGGCACGTCTCGAAAAAAGCGTCTGCGCCTCGCCGTACTGGCTGCGTGGCAGCTACCTGGCGGCCAACGTCGCTGCGCGCCTGGCGATGGAGGAAGTAGCCGCCGCCATCCGCCAGACCTGCGAACGGTTCGTCTGCCGCTTGCCCGCGCTGTTGGAACTGTGTTTCAGCGACGGCACACCGTTCGTGGATGCACAAACCCAGGCCTGGATCACCGGTGCTGATCAGGCGCAAACCACCGGCAGCCCGGTGCAGGAATACGCCAGCTTGCGGGATGAGCTGAGTACCCAACTCAATACCGAAGGCGTCGAAGTGGTGCTGCTGCGCCTGCAGGAGCTGCACGCCACCCATGACGCCCCGCGCCAGCGTAGCTACGCCACAGTGATTGCCGCTGACCTGCTGGCATCGCGTGGCCTGTCATGGCTGGCGGATGATCTGTACGGCAGCGTTGCACGGTTGATGCGCGATACCACGGCACAGGGCTGGGAGCCGGAGTTGTACCGGAAAGTGGCACAAACCATCGACGACAGTCATTTGATCAAAGCGGTTAAGGAGTAGGAGCAATTCATGGGGATGGTCTGGGTTTACCTCAAACGCTGGGGCCTGCCGGTGCTGCGTCAGTTCAACCAGGCGGTGCCAGTACTGGTGCTGCTGGGCGTGGTGTTTTTATTGATCGCCATCTGGTGGCTGGGTCCACAGTGGACTTGGCGTGAGCGTCAGCCGCTGGGTGACTTGGCGATGCGCGTCTCGGCCAGTGTCGTGGTGCTGGTGGTGCCATTGCTGATCTGGGCATGGCGGGTGCGCAATCGTTATCAGCGCCTGCAGCTTGAACGCCAACATGAGGCCGCGGTGCAGGCCGACCCCTGCCTGCCATACGTCGAGGCGCAGGAACGGGCGCTGGACCGTAGCCTGGGCAATTTGCTGAACAATATGGAGCGCCGCCGTTCGCTCTATCAACTGCCGTGGTACCTGGTGCTGGGTGAGGAAAATGCCGGGAAGACCAGCCTGATCACCCGTTCCAATCAGAGTTTTGCCCTGTCTCATGTAACCAAGGCGGGGGTTAGAGCGCACCAGGAAGAGCAATTGGCCTATCCAGTGGACTGGTGGATTGGTGACGAGGCTGTGTTGATCGATCCTCCGGGTGAGTTTCTCCGTCACCCGGAGCCAACCGCTGAAAACGTCGAGCAGCAGGGTAAGGTCAAGCCGATACTGCCCGCCGACACCCACCCGCGCCTATGGCTGCACCTGCTCGACTGGCTGGCGCGCAACCGCAGCCGCCGGGCACTTAACGGCGTTGTGTTGGTGATCGATGTGCAGGCCTTGTTGGCGCAACGTCCCGAACAACGCAAAGCCCACGCCAACCTGCTACGCACCCGGTTGTTTGAGCTGACGCGGCACCTGGGCACGCGTTTGCCGGTGTACGTGACGCTGAGTAAGTTCGACCTGTTGGAAGGCTTTGAAGAGTTCTTCGCCCGGTTGTCGCGCAGTGGGCGCGAAGACCTGTTGGGATTCACATTCAGCCTGGACGCGGTGGATGATTTCGACGCCTGGTTGGCGGAACTGACCCGACAATACCAAACCTTTGTCGCCTGCCTGAGTGAGCAGATTTTCGACGGCGTCAGGACGTCATCTGGTCTGACCGAGCGCGATCGCTTGCAGGCGCTGCTGCATCAGATCGCGGGGCTACGCCCCGCGCTGTTTGGCTTCCTGAGCGAAATGCTCGGCAGCGATCGTTTCACCACCCCGGCGCTGGTTCGCGGGTTGTATTTCTCCTCGGTGCTTCAACAGGGCACGCTGAGTAATGCCTTCGTCAAGGAAGCGGGACAAGCGTATCAACTGCCGCCACCGCCCCCCGAGGTCAAGCCTGTCGGTGGCACGGCGATCTACTTTGCCCAGCAGTTGTTCCAGCGGGTGATTTACCCCGAAGCAGGCCTGGCGGGTGACAACATCAAGGTGGCCCGCAACAAGCGGCGATTGCTGATCGCCGGCTTCAGCGTTGCATCCTTGGGCTGTCTGGTGGTCATCGGAACCTGGCAGTTTTACTTCAACATCAACATCAACCGCGACAAAGCAGCCAGCGTCTTGGCCAAGAGCCAGGACTTCAGTGGCCGGGACATCGACGCCAGGGTCGATACTACGGGTCGCAACTTGCTGGTGCCCCTGGACCAGATCCGCGATGCGGTGCTGGTGTATGGCGACTACCGTGAGGCGTGGCCATTGCTGTCGGATATGGGGCTGTACCAGGGGAGGGCGATTGGCCCGACGGTGGATGAGGCCTATCTGAATCTGCTGTCCAAACGCTTTCTGCCGGCGATTGCCAGTGGTGTAGTGGACACCATCAACGCCGCGTCCGCCGGTAGCAATCAGCAACTGGCTGCACTGCGCGTCTATCGCATGCTCGAAGAAAGGCAGAACCGCCGCCCGGCCATCGTCGAAGAGTGGGTCGCCAAACAGTGGCAGCGAGCCTATCCGGGCCAAGGCCAGTTACAGGCTGATTTGATGGGGCACCTGAGCTACGCACTGAAATACGCCGACGCCGATCTGCCGCAGTACCGGGAGCGCATCGCCAAGGTGCAACAGCAATTGCGCCAGTTGCCGATGGCTGAACGGGTCTACATGAGCCTCAAACAGGATGCACTGGAGCGTCTACATCGTCCGCTGGATCTTCGCAACGAAGTGGGTCCGGCGTTCGATATCGTCTTCCGTCCGCTGAACACCGATCAGGAAGGCAGCGGTTTGCTACTGGCGCCGCTGCTCACTGCCAAGGGATTCAAGGACTACTTTGAGCCCGGTACTGAGGACATCATCGAACTGGCGATGATTGACCAGTGGGTGCTCGGCGAACGCCAACGCCTGGACTACTCCGACGAAGACCGTAAAGTGCTGACCCAACGTGTCCGCGCCTTGTACAGCGCCGATTACGTCGACAGTTGGCGGCGTGCGCTGAATCAGTTTTCGGTCACTGACTTCGACGATCTCAGCCACGGCGTGGCGGTATTGGAACAAGTCACCGGCCCGGCCGCACCATTGCAGCGTTTGCTGGAAACCTTGCGCGACAACAGCGTCATCTACCCGTTGGTGCCCTTGTCCGAAGGGCAAGCTCCACTCACGATAGATAAGGTGTCGGACGGTCAACAACAAGCGGCAGGGATTCGGCGCGCGTTCTCAAGCCTGGCGGAACTGATCACTGCGCGAGGCGAGCAGCCGTCTTACTACGAAGAAACCTTGCGCTCGGTCAGCGCCGTCTACGACTACGCCAAAGCCGTGCACGACAATCCAGACCCCGGCAAGGCGGCGCTGAAAACCGTACTCAACCGCTTCTCTCTGGGCGGTGCCGACCCCATCGCCAACCTGCAACGCGTCGCCGTGGGCCTGCCGGAGCCACTGAACCAACACGTCAAAAAACTTGCCGACCAGACTTCGCAGGTATTGGTTATTGGCGCCTTGCGCGAACTGGAAAAACGCTGGGACAGTGAAATCTACAGCTTCTACCGTGACCGCCTGGCTGGCCGCTATCCCTTCAAGGCCAGCGGCGAGGACGCCTCACTGGAGGACTTCGAAGCCTTCTTCGGCCCGCAGGGGCGCTTGCAGCAGTTCCACGATCAATACCTGAACGTGTTCCTCAAGGACAACCTCGACGCCCTGTATTCCGACAGCCTCGGCGGATACCTGGTGCGCAGCGATGTACTGGAGCAGCTTAAGAAGGCCGAGCGCATCCGCGACACCTTCTTCAATCATCGCGGTCACCTGGCGGTGCAACTCACCATCGAACCCCTGGCCCTGAGCGCAACCCGCCTGAGCAGCATGCTCAGCGTTGACGGCCAACTGATCCCTTACCAGCACGGCGCGCCGCAACGCACGGGACTGGTGTGGCCCAACAGCCTGGGCAACACCAATGGCAGCCAACTGACCCTGGTGCACAGCACCGGCAATACCGCGAGTTTGAGTTATCGCGGGCCGTGGTCACTGTTCCGCTTGCTCAGTCGCGGGCATCTCAATGGAAGAACCGACACCAGCGTGGACCTGACCTTTTCCGTTGCCGATGGGTTGATGCGTTATCGGATTGGTGCGGAGAAAGCCAACAACCCGATCACCCAGCGCAGTTTTGAAGGGTTTGTGTTGCCGCGAACGCTGCTGGAAGAGCGTCAATCAAAGAAAACCATAAATAAGGTTGTGGGTGTCGCCGCCGCAGCGTTTAGCGAAGAACGTAACTAATGCGTGGTGCTCAACTGCGCCAATGTCACCACGGCCGAGATTGCCGCATCGAAGTTGATTAATCGCAAGCGTCAGGGAAAAGGAAAGCCACCGCTTTTCAGCTACAGCGTGCTCCAGATCAGCGCCCCGCAGACCGCTTGCAACCGAATGCCTTTCGATATCCGTCCGTTGTAGGCACAATACCGCTCTTTTTTGGCTGGCCTAGCCGGAGGCTGGAATGATCAAGACCCCTTACTACCTCATCGATAAAACCAAACTGCTGACCAATCTGCAGAAAATCGCCTACGTACGCGAGCAATCTGGGGCCAAGGCTCTGCTGGCGCTCAAGTGCTTTGCGACCTGGTCGGTGTTCGATCTGATGCAGGAGTACATGGACGGTACCACCTCGTCGTCGCTCTACGAGCTCAAGCTTGGCCGCCAGAAGTTTGCCGGCGAGACTCACGCCTACAGCGTGGCCTGGGCCGATGACGAGATCGAGGAGATGCTCGACAACAGCGACAAGATCATCTTCAACTCCATCAGCCAGCTGCAGCGTTTTGCCGAACGCAGCGAAGGCAAGGTGCGTGGCCTGCGCGTCAACCCGCAGGTGAGCAGCTCCGACTACCTGCTGGCCGACCCGGCGCGTCCGTTCAGTCGCCTGGGCGAATGGGATCCGGTGAAGATCGAAGGCGTGATCGAGCAGATCTCCGGCTTCATGTTCCACAACAACTGTGAGAACGGCGACTTCAGCCTGTTCGACAAGATGCTGTGCACCATCGAAGAACGCTTCGGCGAGCTGCTGCACAAGGTCAAGTGGGTCAGCCTCGGCGGCGGCATTCACTTCACCGGTGAAGGCTATGCCCTGGACGCATTCTGCGCGCGCTTGAAGGCGTTTTCCGAGAAGTACGGCGTACAGGTTTACCTGGAACCGGGCGAAGCGGCGATCACCAACAGTGCCTCGCTGGAAGTCACCGTGCTCGACACCCTGTACAACGGCAAGCACCTGGCCGTGGTCGACAGCTCCATAGAAGCCCACCTGCTGGACCTGCTGATCTACCGCCTGAACGCCAAGCTGGCGCCGAGCGACGGCGAGCACACCTACATGGTCTGCGGCAAATCCTGCCTGGCTGGCGATATTTTTGGCGAGTATCAATTCGACCGCCCATTGGCCATCGGCGACCGCCTGTCGTTCATCGACACCGCGGGCTACACCATGGTCAAGAAGAACTGGTTCAACGGCCTGAAAATGCCGTCCATCGTAGTGAAACAACTCGACGGTACAGTCGAAGTGGTTCGTGAGTTTGGTTACAACGACTACCTGTCCAGCCTTTCGTAAGCTGGCGCAAGAAGGAGAGAGAGAGAAATTGAAGAAGAACGTACTTATCATTGGTGCAGGAGGTGTCGCCAAGGTGGTGGCCCACAAGTGCGCGCAGCACAACGACGAACTCGGTCGTATTGCTATCGCGTCGCGCAACATCTCCAAATGCCAGGCCATCATCGACAGCGTCAACCTCAAAGGCAGCCTTAAAGTGCCTGCCGAGATCAAAGCCTATTCGCTCGACGCGCTGGATATCGAAGCGACCAAGGCACTGATCCGCGACACCGAATCACAGATCGTGATCAACGTCGGCTCACCTTTCATCAACATGTCGGTGCTGCGTGCCTGCATCGATACCGGCGTGGCTTACCTGGATACCGCGATCCACGAAGAGCCAGGCAAGATCTGCGAGACCCCACCCTGGTACGGCAACTACGAGTGGAAACACCTCGAGGAATGCCAGCAGAAGAACGTCACCGCCATTCTTGGCGTGGGCTTCGATCCGGGCGTGGTCAATGCCTACGCGGCACTCGCGCAACAACAGTATTTCGACAGCATTGATTCGATCGACATTCTCGACGTCAATGCCGGTTCCCACGGCAAGTATTTCTCGACCAACTTCGATCCTGAAATCAACTTCCGCGAATTCACCGGACAGGTGTGGAGCTGGCAGAACAGCCAGTGGACCAGCAACACCATGTTCGAAGTCAAGCGCACCGACGACCTGCCTGTGGTTGGCGTACAGAACCTGTACCTGACCGGTCACGACGAAGTGCACTCGATCTCGAAGAACCTCGGCATCGCCAACGTGCGCTTCTGGATGAGCTTCGGCGAGCACTACATCAACGTCTTCAGCGTCCTGAAAAACCTCGGCCTGCTCTCCGAGCAACCGGTCAAGACCGCCGAAGGCCTGGAAGTCGTGCCGTTGAAAGTGGTCAAGGCCGTGCTGCCGGATCCAGGCTCCCTGGCCCCGGGCTACACCGGCAAGACCTGCATCGGTAACCTGGTCAAAGGCACCAAGGATGGCCAGCCGCGCGAAGTGTTCATTTACAACGTCGCCGACCACGAAGAAGCCTTCGCCGAAACCGACAGCCAGGGCATCTCCTACACCGCCGGCGTGCCTCCTGTCGCCGCCGCACTGCTGGTCGCCCGTGGCGATTGGGACGTCAGCCGCATGGTCAACGTCGAAGAGCTCCCCGCCGAGCCGTTCCTCGCGGCACTGGAAGTCATGGGCCTGCCGACCCGTATCAAGGACGAAACCTCGGACCGCGCGCTGAACTTTGCCTGATAGCAGACAAGGTTATTGAACGACGGTTTCCGGCCGACTGCTGCGCTTTGTGGGCGTGGTGGTTGGGCCGGGGGTTGAGTCCTGTCTCCGGCATCAAATCCCTGTAGGAGCGAATCTGTCGAATCGTCGCACCGTAGCGATGGACGTCAACGATAACGCGTGCTGTCTGTATGCACGCGGCGGCCTCAGGTTCATCGCGAGCAGGCTCGCTCCTACAAAATGGTGCTACTAGAACTTTTCGCGACGCTATCGCTCGAGCCGCAACCGCTCGACAATAACCGCAACGGCTTGCGCTGCAGATGCTTGAGCAGTGTCCAGGCAAAACACCGCCTCATTCCACTGTTCATATTCGTGGCCCAGCACTGACTCCCAGGTCGGTGGCATCAGGCCCGGTATGTCAGAAATCCTGGTTTCGACACGGCGCCGGTGTTCATCTGCATCGGAGCAAATCACCTGCACATTGGCCAATTCCACCCCCGCGTTGGCGGCGATATCGCTCCATGCGCTTCGGCTTTCTGCGACGGGGTTGACGCAATCCACGACAACGGTTTGGCCAAGCAGAAGGTTGCTCAGCGCCAGCTCATTGGCGACTCGGTAGCCACTGCATCCAACGTCTCGCGCAAGTACCTCCGAATTGCGAATCGCTTGCTCGATCGTATCGACCCTCAGGTAAACGGCAGCCGTTGCAGCGGCGAGCGCCTTGGCGATGGTGGTTTTTCCTGTGCCGGGAAGTCCGCTGAAGACGATTAGCATGCCGTGCCCTTGGATTTATGAGATGGCCCAGTGTACGCGGCGGACCCACCCCAACAGCAAGCCCGCACCCATCCATCAAAGCTTCGGCAACTGCCCAATCCGCCCCATCATCTCGGTCACAATCTGCAGATCCAGCATGAACTGTTCAACCGTCTTGAACTCGTTGTCGTTGTGCCCGGTGTATTTGACGTCGGGCATGGCCAGGCCGAATTGCACGCCGTTGGGCAGTTCGTGGACCGAGGTGGCGCCGGCGGAGGTGCCGAATTTGTGCGGCATGCCGAGGTTTTCCGTGGCCACGGCGAGCAGCGCCTTGACCCATTCGCCTTCGGGGTTGCGGTACATCGGTTCGGCGATGGAGTAGTCGAAGGTCACGGCGGTGTGGGTGCTCTTGCTCCAGGCGCTGAGTTTGTCGGCGATCTCGGTCTTGAGGGTTTCCGGCGATTTGCCTTTCGGTACGCGCAGGTTCACCGCCAGTTTGAAGGCCTTGTTGTCATTGCCGACGTAGGTTAGCGAGGTGGTCAGCGGGCCCATGAAATCGTCGGCGAAACCGACCCCGAGTTTGTTGCCCAGGTAGTCCAGGCCCCAGTTGTCGGCGGCGTAGCGTGCGGCGTCGGTGTAGGCGTTGTGCTTGAGGGCGACCTTGCCGTCGAGGCTGTTGAGCAAGTCGAGCATCCGCGCCACCGGGTTGACCCCTGACTCGGGCTCGGAGGAGTGGGCGGACACGCCGGTGACGACCAACTGCACATCCTTGCCGACCACCTTGGCGCTGACCTTGAAGTCGCCGCCATTGCGTTTGGCGTAGTCACTACCGGCCTGTTGCAGGCTTGCCGCCAATTCGGCGGGCTGCTCAGTGACCAGGGTCACCACCGAGGTCGAGGGGATCTGGTTGGTCGCCAGGCCGCCGGTCATCGAAGTGATCTCGGCGCCTTTGCCCTCGGCCTTGCGCAAAGGGAAGTTGGCCATGACCGTGCCGTAGCCTTTCTCGGCAATCACCACCGGGTAGCCACCGTCCAGCGCCAGGTTGTAGTTGGGCGTCGGGTTGTGCTCGAAGTAGTAGGGGATGGCGTCGCCGGTGGTTTCCTCGGTGGTGTCCACCAGCAGTTTGAAGTTGCGCGCCAGCGGCAGTTTTTCTTCCTTGATGATCTTCATTGCGTACAGGGTCACGACGATGCCGTTCTTGTCGTCTTCGGTGCCGCGCCCGTACATGCGGTCGCCGATCAGCGTGACCTTGAACGGATCGAGCTTGGTGCCGTCTTCCAGCACCCAGTTTTCCGGCGTCACCGGCACCACGTCGGCGTGGGCGTGAATGCCCACCACCTCGTCGCCGCTGCCGGGCAGGGAGATTTCGTAGACGCGGTTGTCGACGTTGCGAAAGCTCAGGTTGAAGGACTCGGCCAGGCTCTTGATCTTGTCGGCGATCTTGATGAATTCGGGGTTGTCGTGCTGGGCCACGCCCTCGACCTGAAAGGTGGGGATGGCCACCAGTTCGCGCAGGGTCACGGTGGCGGCGCTGCCGTATTTCACTCGGGCGTACAGGCCCAGCAGGCGATAGATTTCATTCTGCTGTTCGGCGCTCAGGCTCTTGTTGTCGAGGAAAGCATTGATGGCCGGGCGGAGGTCGTCAGTCTTGGACAGATCGCTTTTCGCCAGGCTGCCGAGGAACTCGCGGAAGTCCTTCACTGATGGGTCGTTGAAGGTCTTGAGAATGGCCGCACTCTGTTGTGGGGTGATGTTGGCCTGGGCCGGCGTGGTGACCGCCGCGAGGCTGGCGAGCATCAGGGTGGTGGCGGCCAGGTGCTTGAGTGAAAAGTCCATCGTGGGGGGCATTCCTTTGCGGAGTATTGAGTAGGAAGTGTCGTGCAAATGAAACAGGACATTTCCAAGCTAACACCACGAAGATAAGTACGGCAGTCCCACAACTGCGATCTGTCCCACAGAAATACAAAAACGACGCATAAACCTACTGTCCGTGCAGCAACAGTCGTTCAACAGGCTGTTGTCGTGCAGGCATTGCTTCTGGCAGTTAATAACTACATAACCTATTGAATATAAACAATTAAATTTATTGGCATGAATCCTGTTTAGCTGAATCAAGACGCGTCGCAAGATGCCATCAAGTTCAGCGAAAAGGAGCTGCACCGTGCCCCGTGAAATCCGTTTGAATGCCTTCGAGATGAACTGTGTCGGCCACCAGTCACCTGGCCTGTGGGCGCACCCCAAGGATCGCTCCTGGCAATACAAGGACCTGGAGTACTGGACCGATCTGGCAAAGTTGCTGGAGCGCGGCAAGTTCGACGGGCTGTTCATCGCCGATGTGATCGGCATCTATGACGTGCTCAATGGCAATGGCGAGGCTGCCATCCGCCAGGCCACCCAGGTGCCGGTCAACGATCCGCTGGCGCTGATTACGCCGATGGCGGCGGTCACCCAACACCTCGGCTTCGGCCTGACCGCCTCGCTGAGCTTCGAGCATCCGTATCCCTTCGCCCGGCGCCTGTCGACCCTCGATCACCTGACCAAGGGCCGCATTGGCTGGAACATCGTCACTTCGTATCTGGACAGTGGCGCGCGCAACCTCGGGCAGAAAGCGTTGAGCGATCACGATGCCCGCTACGACTACGCCGACGAATACCTTGAGGTGCTGTACAAACTCTTCGAAGGCAGTTGGGAAGACGACGCGGTGCTGCGTGATCGTGAGCATCGAGTGTTCAGCGATCCGAGCAAGATTCACGAGATCCGCCATCAGGGCAAATACTTCCAGGTGCCCGGCATCCACCTCTGCGAACCCTCGCCGCAGCGCACGCCGGTGCTGTACCAGGCAGGCGCTTCCAGCCGTGGCAAGAGCTTCGCGGCCGGGCACGCCGAGTGCGTGTTCGTCGCCGCACCGTCGAAAGTGATCTTGAAAAAAACCGTGGCCGATATCCGCCGCCGCGCCGCCGAGGCCGGGCGTGATCCGCGCAAGATTCTGATTTTCAACCTGCAGACAGTGATTGTCGACGAGACCGACGCCAAGGCCCAGGCCAAGTGGCAGGAACTCAAGTCCTACACCAGCTACGAAGGCGCGTTGGCGCTGTTGTCCGGCTGGACCGGGATCGACTTCGGCCAGTACCAGCCCGACCAGGTGCTCAAACACATCCATACCAACGCGATCCAGTCGGCGGTCGAAGCCTTTTCCACGGCCGACCCGAACAAGCAATGGACCGTGCGTGAGTTGGCCGACTGGGTCGGTATCGGCGGCTTCGGGCCGTTGATCGTCGGCAGCGCGCAGACCGTGGCCGATGAGTTGCAGGCCTGGGTCGAGGAAACCGACGTCGACGGTTTCAACTTCGCCTACGTCCTGGCCCACGAAACCTTCCGCGACGTGGTCGAACTGCTGGTGCCCGAGCTGCAAAAACGCGGGGTGTACAAAACCGAATACGCCGCCGGCACCCTGCGCGACAAGCTGTTCGGTGACGGCCCGCGCCTGGCCGACAACCATCCTGCCGCCAGTTATCGCAACCTTGGCAAGGGCCACAGCACCAGTGCCATCAAGCGGGAGCCAGCCCATGAGCGTGCATGAACTCAGTCCGCGGCAGGTCGATGACGTGCCGGATTTCGCCTTGAGCGCCTTGCGCCGCTGGGCCACCGAAAAGCCGCTGCAGATCGCGTTGCGTCACCGTCGCCAGGGCGTGTGGAAGGCCTGGCGCTGGATCGACGTGCTGCGGGAAGTGGAGCGCGCGGCGGCCGGTTTGCGTCAGCAGGGTTTTACCGACACGTCGCGCCTGGCCTTGAGTGGAGCCTACGAACCGTCGTTGCTGATCCTCGCTCTGGCGGCCCATAGCCTCGGCGGGATCAGCCAGGTGATCAGCCCACAGGCCCGTGGCGAAACCCTGCAACGCCAGGTGCGGCTGCTACGTCCCGATTTCGCTTTCGTCCAGCGTCGCGAAACCGTGGCGCTGTGGCGTGAGGCCCAGTTGCAGCGCTTCGCTCCGTTGCAGGTGTTCAGCGCCCAGGCCAGCAAGGCCGGCGAGGGCGGGCTGCACGCGGCGCCCTTGAGTGTGTTGTTCAGCGGTCCGCTGGAGCAGGCGCAGCAGGGCTGGTCCCAGGTCGCCAGGGACCCGGTGGTATGGGTCGACGAAGACACCCACTGGCCGCTCGGCCTGCAGCATGTACTCAGCCGCTGGTTGCAAAGTGGCGAAGGTCTGGCGTTCCCCGAAACCCTCGAGTCCGCCAGTCGCGACCGCCAGGACATCGCCCCGACCGCGCTGTTGATGTCCAGCGAGCGCGCCCGTCAGGTGGCCGATGAGATCGAGGCACGGCTGGCGCCCCAGGGCACCTGGCGCCGGCGTCTGTGTGAGTGGGCGCTGGCCGATCCGCGTCGTGGTCTGCGCCGCTGGCTCAAGGCTCGGGTGCGGCACTTGCTGGGCTTGCGCCGGGTCAGCCGTATCGACACGCCGGCCAGTGCGCCGGCGCGCCTGGGCTGGCTGCACGACGTGCTGGAGCGTGCGGCATGAGCGCATTGTTGGAGGTGCGCAATATTTCCCTGTCGTTCAAGGGCGTGAAGGCGATCAACGATTTATCGTTCGCCGTACAGCGCGGCGAGATCTGCGCCTTGATCGGCCCCAACGGTGCCGGTAAGAGTTCGTTGCTGAATATCCTCAATGGCGTCTACCGCGCCGATGCCGGCGAACTGCTGTTCGACGCCGAGCCGTTACGCCGGCCCCATCCCCTGACTGCTGCGCGTCGCGGCATCGGTCGGACCTTCCAGAACAACGCGCTGTTCAAGAAGATGAGCGTGCTCGATAACCTGCTCACCGGCCTGTCGCGCCTGCAACGCACGCTGTTCATCGAACAGGCGCTGGGTCTGCCACGGGCGCGGCGTGAGGCGCGGGAGTTCAATGCGCGGGCCGAGCAGGTGCTGGATTTTCTCGCCCTGCAACCCTGGCGCGACGTGGCAGTGGGCAGCCTCGCCTACGGCCTGCAAAAGCGTGTGGAGTTGGGGCGGGCGCTGATCGCCCAGCCGACCCTGCTGTTGCTCGACGAGCCCATGGCCGGGATGAACGCCCAGGAGAAACAGGAGATGAGTCGGTTTATCGCCGACATCAATCGCGACCTGGGCACCACGGTGATTCTGATCGAACACGACATCCAGGTGGTCATGGACCTCTCGGCCCACGTGGTGGTGCTCGACTACGGGCGCAAGGTCGGTGACGGTACGCCCGCCGAAGTCCAGGCCAACCCCGAGGTGATCGCGGCTTATCTGGGGACGGTGCACTGATGAATCTGTTTCTTGAAACCCTGATCGGCGGCCTGCTCGCCGGCACCATGTACTCGTTGGTCGCCATCGGCTTCGTGCTGATCTACAAAGCCAGCGGTGTGTTCAACTTTGCCCAGGGCTCGATGCTGCTGTTCGCCGCACTGACCTTTGTCAGCCTGCACGAGCAGGGCGTACCGTTCGCCCTGGCGCTTGCCCTGACCCTGCTGGTGATGATCATCGGCGCGCTGCTGATCGAGCGCCTGGTGCTGCGCCCGCTGGTCAATCGCTCGCAGATCACTCTGTTCATGGCCACCCTCGGCCTGTCGTTCATCATCGAAGGCCTGGCCCAGGGCCTGATGGGCGCCCAGGTGCGTGCGCTGGACCTGGGCATCGACGATGTGCCGGTGTTTCTCGGCGAGATCATGATCAGTCAGTTTGACCTGGTTGCCGCCGGGGTCTGTGCGGGGCTGGTGACGGTGCTGGCGCTGCTGTTCAACAAAACCCGGATCGGCATCGCCCTGCGCGCCGTGGCCGATGACACCCGGGCCGCGCTGTCCCTGGGGATCAACCTCAACCGCATCTGGCAGATCGTCTGGGCCGTGGCCGGGATGGTCGGGCTGGTGGCCGGGCTGCTCTGGGGCGCGCGCCAGGGCGTGCAGTTCTCGCTGTCGCTGGTGGTGCTCAAGGCGTTGCCGGTGTTGATCATCGGCGGCTTTACCTCGATTGGCGGGGCGATTGTCGGCGGGCTGATTGTCGGCGCCGCGGAGAACCTCGCAGAAGCCTATATCGGTCCGCTGATCGGCGGCGGCATCACCCCCTGGTTCGCCTATTTCCTTGCCCTGGCGTTTCTCTATATCCGCCCGGCCGGCCTGTTCGGCGACCGTGCCATCGAGCGAGTGTGACCCCATGACGACGACGACCACGGGCATTCCCGCGAGTTTCGACGATGCGCCCCTGACCCTGCTGCGCCGCCGCTGGCCGCTGAGCCTTGGCCTGTTGCTGCTGGTGGCCTTTGTCGGCCTGCCGCTGCTGGGTAATGACTATTGGCTGAACGCGATCCTGATCCCGTTCCTGGTGCTGTCACTGGCCGGCCTCGGCCTCAACCTGCTGACCGGCTACACCGGGCAGACCTCGGTGGGTGCTGCCGGTTTCATGGCCGTCGGCGCCTTCGCCACCTACGGTTTGCTGCTGCGGGTGCCGGGCATTCCACTGCCTTTGGCGCTGCTGGGCGGCGGTTTGATCGCGGCGTTTGTCGGCCTGCTGTTTGGCATTCCCAGCGCGCGGATCAAGGGCTTCTATCTGATGGTCACCACCCTCGCGGCGCAGTTTTTCCTCGAGTGGGTGTTTGCCAAGTTTCCCTGGTTCTACAACTTCGCCTCGTCCGGCACCATCAGCGCGCCGCGCCTGGAACTGTTCGGCTACAGCCTGGCCTCGCCGGTGGGGCGCTACCTGCTGACCTTGAGCTGCGTGGTGCTGCTGACCTGGGTCGCGGTCAACCTGGTGCGCAGCCAGATTGGGCGCAACTGGATGGCGATCCGCGACATGGACACCGCCGCCTCGGTGGTCGGCATCCCGGTGGATCGCTACAAACGACTGGCCTTTGCCGTGAGTTCGTTCTACCTGGGCATCGCCGGTGCGCTCTGGGCTTTCGCCTACCTGGGCACCGCGAGCGCCGGCAGTTTCGACATCAACCGCTCGTTCCAGATCCTGTTCATCATCATTATCGGTGGCATGGGCAGCATCGCCGGCAACTTCATCGGCGCGGCCTTTATCAGCCTGCTGCCGATCCTGCTCAACCATGGCGGGCAATGGCTGTTCGGCGGCAGCGTCGACGCCGGACAGTTGCAGAACCTGCAGAAAATCATCTTCGGCACGCTGATCATCTGGTTCCTGATCAAGGAGCCGGAAGGCCTGATCCGCCTGCTTGGCGACCTGCGCGAACGGCTCAAGACCTGGCCGCTGCGCTTCTAGACATTTCATCTTCCACGCCTTGACCCGACGACGGGAGGGGATACCTCACACCTCATGCAATAGAAGTGATCCCTCATGCGCAAACCCTTGCAACGTACCCTTATCGCAGCGGTGCTCGGCCTCGGCCTGCAGGCCCTGCTGCCGACCCTGGTCCAGGCGGCCAGCGACGAACAATTCATCCCCATGGCCACCTACCGCGTCGGTGCCTACGCCTCCAGCGGGATTCCGGTGTGGGCCGGGATGATCGATTACCTGCGCTACATCAACGAAGTCGAAGGCGGGATCAACGGGGTCAAGCTGGTCTGGCAGGAGTGCGAGACTGAATGGACGGCGGAGAAGGGCATCGAGTGCTACGAGCGCTTCAAGAACGGCCTCAATGGTGCGCCGGTGGCGGTCTATCAACCCAACGGTGCGCCGGCGGCCTATGCCCTGGCGAGCAAAGCCGAGGCCGACAAGATCCCGCTGATCACCCTCGGCTACGGACGCACCGAAGCCACCGATGGCAGCATTTTCCCCTACAACTTTCCGGTGATGCTGACCTTCTACAGCGAGGCTTCGGCCTTCATCAATTACGTGGCCCAGCGTGAAGGCGGGCTGGACAAACTGCGTGGCAAGAAGATCGCCACGGTCTACCACGACTCGGCCTATGGTCGTGAAACCCAGGGCCCGCTGGCGCTGCTGGCGGAGAAATATGGCTTCGAAAATATCCAGATCCCGGTGGCCGATCCGGGCAATGAGCAGGCCGGGCAGTGGCGGCAGATCCGCCAGTTGAAACCGGACTGGGTGTTCCTGCGCACCTGGGGGGTGTCGACCCCGGTGGCGATCAAGACCGCTGCACGTTTCGGCTTCCCGGTGGAGCGTATCGTCGGTGACATCTGGGCCAGTTCCAACGAAGACGTGTTGCCCGCCGCTGAAGCCGGCAAAGGTTATCTGGCGCTGACGCCGTACCCGGGCGGGAGCAATTTCGACATCCACCAGCGCATCAAGGAACACATCCTCGACAAGGGCAAGAGCGACCTCAAGGACCCGAAAAGCTTCGGCAGCGTGTACTACAACTCCGGGCTGGTGAACGCAGCGATTGCCGTGGAAGCGATTCGAGCCGGACAGAAAAAGTTTGGCAACCGACCGCTCAATGGCGAGGAAGGACGCTGGGGCCTGGAGCACCTTGACCTGGGCGATGCGCGGCTCAAGGAGATCGGTTTTCTCGGCCTGATGCAGCCGCTCAAGCTGTCCTGCAGCGACCATGAGGGCGGCGGCGCGGCCAAGGTCCAGCAGTGGGATGGTGCGCAGTGGACGCTGGTGACCGACTGGATTCAGGCGGATCGCGCGACCTTGCGCCCGTTGATCGATGCCAAGGCGGCCGAGTACGCCAAAGAGAAGGGCGTGACGGCTCGCGATTGCAGCGTTGAGCAGTAACACCGAGCACCCACTGATCAGCGGGCGCTTGCTGTGCCCGGGAGGTATACCGTGATGAACCCGCGTGTTCAGCCCGTCATCAGCGCCAGCGAATTGTTGGCGGTGGACGACATCGAAGTGATTTACGACGGCGCCATTCTGGCCGTCGCCGGGGTGTCGCTGAAGGTCGAGCAGGGCGGCATCGTCGCGCTGCTGGGAGCCAACGGCGCCGGCAAGAGCACCACCCTCAAGGCGATTTCCGGGCTGGTCCAGGCGGATCGCGCCAAGGTCAGTCGCGGACAGATTCGTTTTGCCGGGGCGGATACCGCCGGGGTCGCGGCCAATCAGCTGGCGCGCCAGGGCATCGTCCATGTGCTGGAGGGGCGACATGTTTTCGCCCACCTGACCATCGAGGAAAACCTGCGCAGCGGCGGCTTCCTGCGCAAGCCGTCACGACTTGAACTGGAGCAGGACCTGGAGCGGATCTACGCCTGGTTCCCGCGGCTCAAGACCAAGCGCAAGACCCAGGCCGGCCTGACCTCTGGCGGCGAACAGCAGATGCTCGCCATCGGCCGCGCCCTGATGACCCGGCCACGCCTGGTGCTGCTCGACGAGCCGTCCATGGGCCTGGCGCCGATCATTGTCGAGGAGATATTCGAGATCGTCGCCCAACTCAACGCCCGCGAAGGCATGAGCTTCCTGATCGCCGAACAAAACATCAACGTCGCCCTGCGCCATGCCAGCCATGCCTACATCCTGGAAAACGGCCGGGTTGTGGGCGAGGGCGCGGCGCGCGAGTTGGCGGCGCGGGAGGATATTCAGCGTTTTTATCTGGGGGGTAAGGCGGGCTGAAGTGCCCTGACCAAGCCGGACCACTGCGGTAAATGCAGACATCACGCTGTTCACCCAGCCACACCGCTTCAACACTTTGCATGGGCGCGTGCTCGTGCTTCCAGAACCGCCATCGAATGGAGTCAACCCATGAGTGCCACATCCCCATCCCACCTGCCCGAGCAGGCCACATCGGCCCCCAGGCGCCCGGCCCATATCATCCGCAGTGACGCCGAAGCCATCGAGGTGGCGCAGCGGCTTGCCGAGGATTTTGCCCGTGAAGCCCTGGAGCGCGACCGTGACCGGCGCCTGCCGTGGGCCGAGCTGGAGCGTTTTTCCGAAAGTGGCCTGTGGGCTATTACCGTGCCGCAAAGCCATGGCGGCGCCGGGGTTTCCTACCGCACCCTGACCGAAGTGGTGGCGATTATTTCCGCTGTCGACTCGTCGCTGGGGCAATTGCCGCAGAACCACTTCGGCGTGCTCAACAACCTGCTGCTCACCGGCAGCGAGGCACAGAAAACCGAATACCTGGCCAAGGTGCTGGCGGGGTATCGCTTTGGCAATGCTTTTTCCGAGGCCAAGAGCAAGACCGTCACCGCCTTTGAAACGCGGATCCACTTCGACGGCGGCAGTGCCGTGCTCGACGGCGAGAAGGCCTACTGCACCGGCGCGTTGTTCGCCCATATCGTGCCGGTGGCCGGTGTCGACGAACTGAACCGGCCGTTCGTAGCCTTTGTCCCGCGCCAGACACCGGGCCTGCAAGTGATTGACAGCTGGGACGGTTTCGGTCAACGCATCACCGCCAGCGGCAAGGTTCTGCTCGATGGCGTGCGCGTTCCCGCCAGCGCTGTCATACCGGCCTGGAAAGCCTACGATCAACCGACCGCCGACGGCCCGGTGTCGCAGATTATCCAGGCCGCCGTAGACACCGGCATTGCCCGTGGCGCCTTTGCCGAGACCCTGCGCGTCGCTCGCCTGGCCCGACCCTGGGCCGACAGCGGCCTCGAGCAAGGTCGCCAGGACCCCTTGAGTCAGGCCGCCATCGGTGACCTGGCCTGGCGCCTGCGCGCCGCCGAAGCCATTCTCCAGCGCTCGGCGCAAGCGGTCGATCTGGCCCTCGCCGAGCCCAGTGAAGACAGCGTCGCCCACGCCTCGGTGATCGTTGGCCAGGCCAAGGTGCTGTCCACCGAAATCGCCTTGCTGGCGTCCACACGCCTGCTGGAACTGGGCGGCACGCGCACGGTGACCGCCAGCCAGGGTCTGGATCGTTTCTGGCGCAATGCCCGCACCCACACCCTGCACGACCCGGTGCGCTGGAAGTTTCACCTGATCGGTAATCAGCGCCTCAACGGCGTCAAACCTTCTCGCCATTCCTGGAACTAAGGAGCCTCCCATGCCTAATTCAACTCGCCGCGCCGATTTGCAATTTGCCGAAAACACCCTACGGGCGCTGGTCGAGCACCTGCAAGCAGGGCCATTGAAAAACGACAGCCTGGCGATCGCCGCTGTCGGTGATCTCGAGGTGCGGGTCGCCGCCGCCCAGGCCCTGCTGGACTGGGCCGAGCACTCGCCAGCCGCGGCCATCGAGGCGCGTCTGGCCGCCGCTGAAGCGGCGCAACGGGGCAGCGAACTGCATCTGGAATGGAGTGGCCGGGCACTGCACAAGCCGAGTGCCGAAGGGCAAGGTGTACCGCCGGCCCATTTGCGTCGCCGCCTGGGTGACCACTACCTCAATGGGGCGGCGCTGGACTGACCGAGTTAATCCGAGGCGCCCCGTCGAGTGCGGGGCGCCTTGGGTTTCAGCCTTGCTTGGCGCCACCACCGATCTGCCACACATAAGGCGGTTCGGTACCGTTGACGTGCCAGTCGCCGATGATCCGTTCCTTATAGATCACCGGGTTGTGGGAGGCCGCGGTGCGCGCGTTGCGCCAGTGCCGGTCAAGCTGCTTGGCGGTGCTGGTCCCCGACGCGCCGAGTGTGTTGAACAGGTCGCTGGTGGCGCGCAGGATCAGCTCGACCGCCGCCACTTGGGCTTGGGCTGACTCCAATTCAGCGGCGATATTGGCCTGGCGTTCGGCCTCAGCGTCGCCGGCGAAGTGCGCGAGGTAGGCCTCCTGTGCCGCCTGGGCGGCGCGCAGGGTGGCGGCCTCGCTGGCATAGACCTGGCCGGAAGCCTTGCCGATCACTTGCTGGATCTGCGGGTCCTCGGCGGTGGACGCGGCAGCGCCATGACTGAACACCCGGGTGCGCTTGCCCACCTCGTGCGAGAAGTCGCGCAGGGCGGCGCGGCCGGAGCCCACCAGTACCGCGAGCAAGACCAGTTGATAGAAGGCGGTCTGGTATTTGAAGCGAGTGCTGAAGTCGATGAGGTTTTCTTCCTCGACCACGGCGTTGACAAATACCGAGGTGCCGCTGCCGGTGGTGCGCTGGCCGAAACCGTCCCAGTCGTCGCTTTGTTGGACGCCCGGTTGTTGGGTGCGGATGGCCGCAATGACGTCGGCGCCAGTGTCGTCGCGGCGGGCGAACAGATCGATCCAGTCGGAATAGAGGCTGCCGGTGCTGTAGTACTTGGTGCCGTTGACCCGCCATTGATCGCCCTGGCGCGACACTCGGGTGATGACCTCACCGATCTTCACCGCGCCGATTTCGGTCCAGGCACAGCCCACCAGATCACCCTCGACGAAGCGCTGCAACCACACCGCCTGCGAGCCGCTGGCCTGGGCGTTGAGCCGGTCCTCGACAAAGGCGAAGTGGCCGCGCAGGGCCTGGGCAATATTGGAATCGGCTTCGGCCAGTTCGATCAGCAGTTGGAACAATTGCGGCAGGGTCGCGCCGCCGCCACCGAATTCAAGCGGTACGCGCACGGCGCCGAAGCCGGCTTCCTTGAGCCACTGGATCGGCTCGTGGGGCAAGCTGCGCTCGCGCTCGCGGGCCACCGTACCGGCGGCAATCCGCGCAAATATCGGGCGGAATCGTGCGGCGAGGGTGTTGTAGTCGACGCTGCTGGCGAGCGACGGCAGGTGTTGGGCTTGGGCAGTCATGTGAACTCTCCTGGGACGGCAATCTGGACCTGAGTCATTGCACAGGCCGTGCCGTTACCGGGAAGTCCGTGTTTACAGGGGATTGCTCGGCGAGGTGGGCATGCGGACTGTTGAATCCTCGGACAGCTTGTTGATGCACTGTTGATGGAGCAACAGCTGCGGGGCTACGTATTTGGCCTATCTTATTGAAATAAAACACAATTTATACCTGGCACAGTTGCTGCTCCCGTTATGAGAAACCGAGTCATCACTGGAGTACTTGCCATGAGCCAACAACCGATCAAATTCGCCTACTGGGTGCCCAACGTCAGCGGTGGCCTGGTGGTCAGCAAGATCGAACAGCGCACCCGCTGGGACATCGACTACAACCGCGAACTGGCACGGATAGCCGAGCGCTCGGGGTTTGACTACGCGCTGTCGCAGATTCGTTTCACCGCCGGCTACGGCGCGGATAATCAGCACGATTCAGTGGTCATCAGCCACGCGTTGCTGGCCGCCACCGAGAAGCTCAAGGTGATCGCCGCGATCCTGCCGGGCCCGTGGACGCCGTCGCTGGCGGCCAAGCAATTGGCGACCATCGACCAGTTCACTCAAGGACGGGTGGCGGTGAACATTGTCTCCGGTTGGTTCAAGGGTGAGTTCCGCGCCATTGGCGAGCCGTGGCTGGACCATGACGAGCGCTATCGTCGTTCGGAGGAATTCATCCGCGCCCTCAAAGGCATCTGGACCCAGGACAATTTCAGCTTCTCCGGCGATTTTTATCGCTTCCACAACTACAGCCTCAAGCCCAAACCGCTGCAGCGTCCGCATCCGGAAATCTTCCAGGGGGGCAGTTCGCGAGCTGCCCGGGACATGGCTGCGCGGGTCTCCGACTGGTACTTCACCAACGGCAATACCGTGGAGGGAATCAAGGCACAGGTCGACGATTTGCGGGCCAAGGCGGCGCTTAACGGCCATTCGGTCAAGGTTGGGGTCAACGCCTTTATCATCGCCCGTGAAACCGAAGCCGAAGCGCGGGCAGTGCTCGCCGAAATCATCGACAAGGCTGACCCGCAAGCCGTGCAAGGTTTTGCCGGCGAAGCAAAAAACGCCGGTGCGGCCAGCCCGGAAGGCGAGGGCAATTGGGCGAAGTCGAGCTTTGAAGACTTGGTGCAGTACAACGACGGTTTCAAAACCAACCTGATCGGCACCCCCCGGCAGATTGCCGAGCGTATCGTCGAGTTGAAAGCCATTGGCGTCGACCTGATCCTCTCGGCCTTCCTGCATTTCCAGGAAGAGGTCGAGTACTTCGGCAAACACGTGTTGCCGCTGGTGCGCGAACTGGAGCAGGCCCGCGCCGAGGCGCTGGAACCGGTGTAACACCTGCGGCCGGTGGTGATACGCAAATCCCTGTAGGCGCTGGCTTGTCGGGTCGCCGCATCGCTGGCAAGCCAGCTCCTACAGGAATCGCAGCCCTTCAAATCGACAGATTGATCACCCGGTTGCCCTGTGCACTTTGCCCCGGGCGCCGCTTGTTGACCATCAGTTCGCCAATGCGGATCAGGTGTGCGCGGGTGATGTTGCGCGACAGCCCGAGCAGGCTGGCGGTGTGAACCTGGTTGTGGTGGCAGAAGCGGTAGGCGGTGCGCAACAACGCATCCTCGACCTTCTCGTGCAGCGCGCCGCTTTGTTCCTCGAAGAGTTTGTTGAAGGCCCGTTGCAGCAGTTCTTCGGCGCTTTCCTCGCGCGGACGGTCGTCGTTTTCACGGGCGATCCGCAGGTTCGACAGGTGCAGGTTATCCGCGCGAATCAGCCGGTCGCGGCAGATCAGCAGGGTGTGATGAATGACGTTCTCCAGCTCGCGGATGTTGCCCGGCCAGTCGTAGCTCGCCAGGCGCTGCACGGCATCGTCGGCGAGGCTGACATCCTGATAGCCGAGACGGCGGCTGTATTCGGCGATGAAATGGCGGGCCAGCGGCAGGATGTCCCCCGGGCGATCACGCAAGGGGTGCAACTGCAGGCTGACAACATTCAGGCGATAGTAGAGGTCTTCGCGAAAGTGCCCGGCGTTGATCGCTTTCTCCAGGTGGACGTTGGTCGCCGCCAGCACCCGTACATTGATCGGAATGCTCTTGCGCGAACCCAGGCGCACCACTTCGCGCTCCTGCAGGACACGCAGCAGCTTGACCTGGATCGGCATCGGCAGATCGCCAATTTCATCGAGAAACAGCGTGCCGCCATTGGCCTCCTCGAACCAGCCGGCCTTGGCCGCCAGGGCGCCGGTGAAGGCGCCTTTTTCATGGCCGAAGAGTTCAGCTTCCACCAGATTTTCCGAGAAGGCGCCGCAGTTGACCGCCATGAATGGCCCGTTGCGCCGGCCACTGAGGTTGTGGATGTGGCGCGCGACCAGCTCCTTGCCCGTGCCGGTCTCGCCGATGATCAGCACACTGGCTTCACTTGGCGCGACCTGCTGCACATGGGCCAGCAACGCTTGTGAGCGCGGGTCTTCGAAGACCTGGGCGGTGGCCCTGATCGAAGTGGCCAGGGTCGGGGACGGGGGCAGGGTCAACAGTTGCATAAGCGTGCCTCAGGAATAGAAAGACGGAATTGGGCGTTTGCCGCTCAGCGCCCATTCACCCAATTCGTGCACGCGGTAATCCACCGGGTCGTGCAGGGTCTGGGTGCGCAGGTTGCGCCAGTGGCGGTCGAAGCGCAGGGATGCGTGGGTGGCTCGGGCGCCGGTGACTTCGAACAGGCGGTTGCAGATGTCCAGGCCGTTGCGGGTGGCGGCGACCTTGGCGGTGCCGATAGACAACGCCAGTTGTGCACGCTCCTCGGCGCTCAATTCCTCACCCTTGGCCCAGGCCGCATCGAGCTGGGCGGCGGCCCGTTCGATCAGCAATCTGACGCTTTCCAGGCCGACCCAGAACTCGCCGTAATGGCGCAGCACGTAAGGGTCTTCGCTGCTATGGGCGGCGCTGGAACGGAACCACGGGCGACTTTCCTTGAGCGTGTAATTGCGCGCTTCCTCGAAGGCCCCTTCGGCGATGCCGAGAAACAGGTTGGAGAAATGCAGCTGTGCGATCAGCGGCCGCAGACCGGCGAAGGGCGTGCTCAGCGGACCGGGATCGAGCAGCAGTTCGCCGTGCTCGACGCGCACCCGTTCGAAGGTCGCGCTGCCGCTGTCGGTCTGGCGCTGGCCAATGTTGTCCCAGTCGCCGTGCAGGGTGATCCCGGAGCGAGCGCTGGGAATCGCCGCGATCAGCAGCTTGCCACCGGCCCGTTCGTCGATGGCCGAGGCGATCAGCATCTGCGAATCACTGGCGCCGGAGCAGAAGCTTTTCTGCCCGGAGAACTCGTACCAGCCGTCGAAGGTGCGCATCACCGTGCGGGTGTCCAGGGGGTTCAGGGCGTTGCCCCAGAACCAGTTTTTGCGCGCGGTCTGCTCGAACCAGGGTTGCCATTGCTCGGGGCGCGAGAACAGGCGCACGGTGGCCAGCATCAGGTGGTGAAACCCGAACACGTGGGCCAGGGAACTGTCGACCCGGGCGAACTCGCGGGTCACTGCCAGTGTTTCGCTCCAGCTGGCGCCCAGGCCGCCGTATTGGCGGGGGATGCTCAGGGCCAGCAGGCCACTGGTGCGCAGGGCATCGCGCTCGATCTTGGGCGTGCCGCCGCGGGCATCGCGCTCGACTGCGGTCTCGGCAAATTGCGCGGCCAGCAAGCGCGCGGTCTGCAGCGGAGTCGACTGCGCAGGGTGAAGATGAACACTCATGTCGGCTTCCTTGCTGATCAGGCAGTCTTGCGCAGGGCGCGGGCGGAGTCGGCGAACAGCGCGGCGGCACGCTCGGCGGCCAGGCGAATGCGTGTGGCCAGGGCTTCGCTGTTGATGCGGTAGTCGAGGAAATCGCCCTGGCTGGCGTACACGCCAATCGGCAGGGTCAGCGCCTGGAGGAAGCTGAACAGCGGCCGCAACTGGTGATCGAGCACCAGCGCATGGCGATCGCTGCCACCGGTGGCGGCCAGCAGCACCGGGGTATCGACCAGCGCGTCCTGTTCGATCAGGTCGAACAGATGCTTGAAGTGCCCGGGAAAGCTGCCGCGATAAACCGGCGAGGTCACCAGCAGCAGGTCAGCGTTTTCGATCAGGCGCAGTTGCTGCTCGACCTCGGCCGGCAGCTCCGAGCGCCATAGCGCAGCCCCGAGCGGACGGGCAATCTCGCCCAGTTCGATGAGGTGGATTTTCACCGGCAGGTGCTGACTCAGTTCGGCCAGGATCGACTCGGTCAGTGCCAGGGTGCGCGACGGGCGGCCGGTGCCGCCAGAGACGGCGACGACATTCAACGGTGTGCTCATTTCAGGTAGTCCTGTTGTCTGTTGCGAGGAGTACAGAACACAGAGCAAATGTTGTGCCTGCTTGATAATTACTTATTAATCAATAGGTTATCGTTATGATTCAACAGTCACGATTGTTGCTGTCGAAGCTGTTCTGCTGATCCGCTGTTGCCCTGCGGGCACTTCAATGAATGTTGGTACGCGGACAGTGATAAAGGATTTTTGATATTTCTAAAAATACTAACTGGTAATATTTAAATAACATTTAGAAATATGTCGGTGGGCATCGGGTCAAAGCGAGGCCCGAACGGTTCGCAGCGGTGGGCGTGATGGGGAGGCGCGTCAATCGTCGCTGTAATCGACTTGCCGTTCGCTTGAGGGCGGTGTGCCAAGGGGCGGCGGGGCAGGCTCGTATTCACTGAGAACAGACAATTCAATGCGTTTGCAGCGCGGGCACAAGGCTCGGACCTTGGCCTTGGCGTGGCGATCAGAGTCGGCGAGCACTTCACCGTAGATGGCGTGGTCGGTTCGTTTACGTGGATAGGCGGTGTAATCGTAGAGGCGCATGCTTCAAGCCGTCCCTGAAAAGCGTGCACCTTGGCATGGCTCGCCGGCGCCGAATTCAAGGTATAGGTGGCCGTGCCGGGTTCGTCCACTGTCAAAGTTGACAGGTGCCCAACGGCAAGCTTTTGGCTCAGACTGTCGAGGCGCTTTGTGTGGCGCGAAACTGTTGCAGTTCCTCGGTGATTTCCTGAGCCACCGCGTTGATTTCGCCCCGCAGCCACTTGTGTGCGGGGGCGGCGTGCAGGCGTTCGTGCCAGACTTGGGACACGGTGAAACCGGCCACGGCCACCGGCGGTTCAAACACTTGCAGGGGAATCTCCCGGGCGATGCGCAGGGCGGTCAGCTCGGCGATCATGCCGATCATGTCGGTCTGCGATATCAGGATATGCGCCAGCAGGAAGTGCGGCACCGTCAGCGAGGTCTTGCAGCGGATCTCGTGTTGTTCGTAGAGGCTGTCGATGGCCTCGCGCACTGCCCCGTGATTGCTGCTGATGCGCAGGTGCTGACCGTTGCGGAACTGTTCCAGGGAGAGGCTGCCGTTGATCTGTGGGTGGCCGACGCGTACCACCGACTTCAGGCGGTCGCTGAACAAATCGCGCACATGAAAGTTCGCCGGGGCGCTTTTTTCGTTCCAGATGATCAGGTCGAGCTTGCCGTCCTTGAGCAGGTTCAGGTCTTCTTTCGGGCGCAGCGGCTGGATGTTCAATTCGGCGCCGGGCGCGTTCTGCGCCAGGCGTTGCATCAGCCGGGGCAGGAGGATGAAGCCGATGTAGTCGGTGGTGGCGATTTCAAAACTGCCCTCGAAGCTCAGCGGGTCGAAGGTTTTGATCGGCTCGATCAGCTTGTGCAGTGCATCCAGGCTTTGCTGCAGCGGCTCCACCAACGCCAGGGCACGACTGGTGGGCAGCATGCCGCGGCCCATCGAGACGAACAGCGGGTCATTGAACAACAACCGCAAGCGCGCCAGGGTATGACTGACCGCCGACTGGGTCATGTTCAGTTGCTGCGCGGTGCGGGTGACGTTGCATTCGTTGAGCAGGCAGAAAAATACCTGCAGCGCTTTCATATCGACGTTTTGCATGGGCCGGGCCTGAGGGAGGGCGGCGGTCACTGTACCGGGGATTGCTCATAAATGCAGGCGTGCGCCGATTTTGTGATCCACCACAAACCCCTGTAGGCGCTAGCGTGCTAGCGAAGGCGTCGTGTCAGTCGACATTAATGTTGAATGTGCTGGCCCCATCGCGAGCAGGCTCGCTCCTACCGTTTTAGATCAGGTCAGCTCGGTGCGCCGCCTGCCTCAAACCATCGGCACCAGCGTATGCGCAAAATCCTTGCGTCGTTCCATCAGCAGCAGGGTCTGCGCCTGGGCAGCTGCGAGCACGGCGGCTTCGTCGACCTGGGTGCTGCGGCCGTTTTCCAGGAGGATCTTGCCGTCGACCATTACGGTCTTCACATTCGAGCCACGGGCCGAGTACACCAGGTTCCACAGCACGTTGGTGTTGGTGCCTTCCCAGACCACCGGGCACATGTTCGGCTGGGCGAGGTCGAGCAGCAGCAGGTCGGCGCGCTTGCCGACTTCGATCGAGCCGATTTCCTGGTCCATGCCCAGCACTCGAGCACCTTCGATGGTCGCCATGCGCAGTGCGACGTTGGCTGGCAGCGCGGCGGCGTCCAGGCGGTGGGCCTTTTGCAGCAGCGAGGCGAATTTCATTTCTTCGAACAGGTCGAGGCTGTTGTTGCACACGTTGCCGTCGGTGCCGAGGCCGACGCGGATGCCGGCGGCGAGCATGTCCGGGACCCGGGCGATGCCGCTGGCCAGCTTGGCGTTGCTGCTCGGGCAGTGGGCGATGGCGGTGCCGGTGTCGGCGAGGCGGCGGATTTCTTCATCGTTGAGCCATACGCAGTGGGCGATCAGGGTCTTTTCACCGAGGATGCCCATTTGGTCGAGCATGGGGATCGAGCGTTTGCCAAAGTGTGCGAGTACGGCGGCTTCTTCTTCCTTCTGCTCGCAAGCGTGGGTGTGGATGCCGATCCCGTAGTCGCGCGCGCAGTCGCGGGCGTGGGCATAGGATTTCGGTGAGCAGTAGAACAGGTGTTCCAGGCCCATCCACACCCGCACGCGGCCGTCGTGGGCCATGTGGTGGGTTTCGATGAGTGTGCGGTTGGCTTCGGGGCTTTCGAAGAAGTCTTTGCCCGGCAGATCGGCGGCGTAGGGCGCGAGGTGAACGCGGATGCCGATTTCCCCGGCGGCGTCGGCGCAGCGGTGCATGAAGCGGTACATGTCCATGACGCAGGTGGTGCCGCTTTTCAGCGCTTCGAGGTAGCACAGGCGTGCGGCGTGGTAGGCGTCCTCGGCGTTCATGGCGCGGTGTTCGAGTTGGTAGTAGGGCAGCCATTGCATCAGTGGCATGTTTTCGGTGATGCCGCGCATCAGGCTGGAGTGGGAGTGGGCGTCGACCAGGCCGGGCAGCAGGGCCATTTGGCCTTTGCAGTCGATGAGGGTGGCGTCGGCGGGCAGGGGCATGTGGTCGCCCTGGCCGATGGCTTCGATGCGGCCGTCGCGGATGACCACGTGGCCGTTGGCGAGGACTTGGTCCTGGGGGTTGATGGTGAAGATGATTGCGTTGCGGATCACGGTGTAGGTCATGGCTGGGGCCTTGTTTTAATGGGGGTTGATCGACCACTGTGGGAGCTGGCTTGCCAGCGATGGCTGCTTAACGGTGTACATATCCCTTCCTGCAGAAACGCGCGTTGAACTGTAGGAGCTAGCCTGCTAGCGATGGCGTACTGACGGTGTACATATCCATTCCTGCGGTAACGGCTACTTATGGTTTCGCTTTTACAGCGAGTCCCTTTTCCAAACGCCGAAAAGGAACCAAAAGGCTTTGCCCCAGCGTCCGGCCCCTCGCTTAGGCTCGGGGTACCTTCGCTCCGGCATCCATCCGTGGGTCATCGCCTCCGGTTGGCTTCGCTGGCACCTCCTCTCGATGACTGCGGCTTCGCCGCACCGCGCTACGCGCTCCCCCCGGATGAATACCTCCACTCAGCCTTCCGATGGGGCCTGTGGATCAAGATCACAAGCCAGATCACAAGCCAGATCAAGAGCGGCAGGCGAGCTCACCCTCGGCCTGTTGAGTGGTTGGGTTTGTACGGTGATTGGTGTGGTTATCTTTTTTTTAGTACTGCACTCGCATTACCAAAAACACCGACAGCGCCGCCACCCACCACATGATCGGCTTCACTGTATTGGCCTTGCCAATCAGCAGTTTGAGCAGCACGAAGACGATGAAACCGAGGGCGATGCCCAGGGTAATGGAGTACGTCAGCGGGATCAGCAGGATCACCAAAAACGCCGGTATCGCTTCCTCATAGGAGTGCCAGTCGATTTTGGTGATGGTGTCCATCATGAACACGCCGATCATGATCAGTACCGGGGCGGTGGCGATGGATGGCACCAGGGACAGCAGCGGCGACAGGAACAGAAACGGCAGGAACAGCAGTGCCGCGACCAGGGCGACCAGGCCGGTGCGGCCGCCTTGGGAGATGCCGGCGGCGGATTCGATGTAGGCGGTGGCGGGGCTGGTGCCCAGGGGGGCGGAGGCGAGGGCGGCGAGGGCGTCGACGTGCATCGATTGTTTGATGTTGCGCGGGTTGCCGTCGGCGTCCTTGAGGTTGCCGGCTTCGGAGATGCCGAGGAAGGTCGACAGCGATTCGAAGAAGTTGGTGAACACCAGCACGAAGATGTACGGCAGGTATTCCAGGCGCAGCGAGCCGAGCAGGTCGACCTGGCCGAGGAAGCTGAAGTCCGGTGCGGCGAACAGGCCGCTCCAGTTGACCAGGGTCACGCTGGCCGCGCCTTCCGGCCAGTAGGCAGTGGCGTCGCCCCACAGGCGGCCGATCGGGATCGCCATCAGGGTCGTGGCGATGATCCCGAGGATCAGCGCGCCGGGGACTTTGCGTGCGACCAGGGCGATGGTCACCATCAGGCCGGCGAGGAAGGTCAGGATGATCGGGTTGAAGGGCGCGGCATGGACCACGGTAAACGGGTCGGCGCTGATGAACTTGGCGTTGACCAGGCCGATCAGTGCGATGAACAGGCCCATGCCGCAGGAGATCGCATTGCGCAGACTGGCCGGGATGCCGTCGATCACGGCCTGGCGGACGTTGAAGAAGGCCAGCACGGTGAAGATCACGCTGCCCCACAACACGCAGCCTAGTGCGATTTGCAGGGGGATCTTGGCGCCGACCACCATGGTGTAGGCGAACAGGATGTTGATGCCCATTCCCGGCGCGATCAGGATCGGGTTTTTCGCGTACAGCGCCATCGCCAGGGTGCCGAGGAAGCTCACCAGCACCGTGGCCGTGACCCCGGCGGAGAACGGGATGCCGGCCGCCGAGTTGATGTCCGGGTTGACTACGATGACGTACGCCGCGGCGAGGAAGGTGGTGGCGCCGGCGATGATTTCTCGCCTGAGCGTCGAGCCCTGACCTTCGATGCCGAAGTAGTTTTCCAGCCAGAACCTGAGTTTTGCGATAAAGCCGATGGGCGTATCGCGCAAACTGACCGGTTGGTTCATGTTTATCTCCTCACATCCGCCAGGCATGGGTGCCCAATGTCCACCAGTCAACCTGCAACACCTGTGGGAGCGGGCTTGGCCGCGATGAGCAACGCTTGCGCATTCGGGGCTTTCGCTGGCAAGCCAGCTCCTACGTGGTTCTCTTGTTGCACATTCGATTGGCGGTTATCAGGCTTATTTTTTTAGGGTGTTGAAACGGTCCTGCTTCACGCTGCCGTGGCAAATATCCCGGACATCACGATAAATCCGGGCAAGCGTTTGATCCGGTCGGTCCAGCGTCTGATCGCCGGGTAGTCGATCAGGCTGATGCCGCCTTCGTCCGAGAGCATCACGTAGGGAAAGCAGGCGATGTCGGCCACGGTCGGCCGCTCGCCGCTGCAGACCCAACCCGAGTGCTCGCGCTCGTTGAACCACAGTTGTTCTTCCAGTACTCGCAGCAGGGCATGGGCGCCAGCGCGGGCTTTTTCGGCGTCGAGATCATAGTTGAAAACATCCGCCAGGCGTGCGGCCGATGCGGTGCCGGTGAGGCTGTCGGCGAACGCCAGCCACATGTTCACTTCACCCAGGCGCTTCGGATCTTGCACCGGGTACCAGTGGCCGCTGGCATCGTAACGGGCGGCCAGGTAGGTGAGGATCGCCTGGGCATCGCGCAGTACGTAGCCATCGTCGTCGAGCGCCGGCAACTGGCCCAGCGGGTTGATGGCGAGGAAGGCTTCGCCCTTGTGTTCCTTGCCCGGGTAGAACTCCAGGTCCACGGTGCGGTAGCTCAGACCCAGCAGGTTCATCAGCAGGCGCAGTTTGTAGCAGTTGCCGGACAGTTCGTAGTTGTAGAGGGTGATCACGTCGCTGCTCCTTTAAAGATCGAGTACCAGCAACTCGGATTTGCTGCGCGACACGCAGGGCATCAGGCAGCGGTTGGATTGCTGTTCGCCGCGACTCAGGCAGACGTCGCGGTGATCCGGTTCGCCATCGATGACCTCGGTGCGGCAAGTGCCACATACCCCTTGCTCGCACGAGGTATCGACTGCGATCCCGTGGGCCTTGAGGCAGTCCGCCAGGCTGACCCCGGCGGGCACGGTGAACTGTGCGCCGCTGCGTTGCAGGCGTACGTCGAACGGGCGGTCCTGCGCGTGGCTGACGGTGTTGGCAAACAGTTCGAAGTGGATGTCCGCATCGTTCCAGCCGGCCTCGCGGGCCAGGCTGCTGACCACGTCGATCAACACCTTGGGGCCACAGACGTAGAGCTGAGTCTGCGGGTCCGCCTGCTGCAGGACGATGCGCAGTCGCTCGCCGGTCTGCTCGGGGCTGAGGCCGGTGTGGATGCAGTTGTGGCGCAGGCGATGCAGGCGCTCGGGGAAGGCAACGTGGGCCTCGCTGCGCACGAAGTAATGCAGCTCGTAGGCCTGGCCGCAGGCTTGCGCGGCGGCGCCCATGGCCAGCAAGGGGGTGATGCCGATGCCGCCGGCAATCAGGATCGCGGCGCGTTCGGGGACCAGGCGGAAATGGTTTTTCGGTTGGGATATACGCAGGCGATCGCCGGCTTTCAATTGTTCATGCAGTGAACGCGAGCCGCCGCGCGACGCTTCTTCGAGTTTGATCCCGAGCACCAACTGTTCGCGTTCATCCGGGGCGTTGACCAGCGAGTACTGACGCACATGGCCGCTGGGGGTGTGCAGGTCGATGTGCGCGCCGGCCTCGAAGTTTAGGGCGCTGTCGGCGGGTAGCGCGAGTTTCAGCCCGAGGATTTCACTGGCGGTGTTCCAGCGTTCGACCACCGTAGCTTCCAGGTGCTGGGGGTCGCGGCGTTGGCCGGGGCTGGTGGCTGCGGGCCTGCTGTCTTCAGTGTGCGAGCGGGCGATCACGCCGTTGCTGTTTTCCAGGCGACGTCGAGCATCGGTCAGCAGGCGGTTGTGCCAGCGCACCTCGTCGATGCCCAGGCGCAGGTCGGCGGTGCTGCTGTGGACGATGGTGCGCCGGGCGCTCGCCGGTTGCAGGTAGAAACGCACCTGGCACAGCTGCTCGCCACTGCGCCAGGTCAATTGCAGTTCGTGCTCGGTCTGTTGCAGATGCAGCGAGTCCACCACGCATTGCGGGTCCAGCAAGGCGTAGCCGGCCAGGGCTTGGCGCACCTCGGCCAGCGGGGCATGGAAGGGCAGACTGCGCAGGCGCTGTGCAAACGGGGCGAAGCTGGGCGCCGGCAGGTCGCCGGGGACTGCCGGTTGCAGCTTGATCCAGATGAAACCGTCCTGTTCGCGCACCGCGTAAGGCTGTGCGCACAGACTGGCCGGCGGCGTGCTGTTGGACGCGGCCGGGATCAGCGTACAGCGGCCATCGCCCGCCTGATACTGCCAGCCGTGGTATTGGCAGCGCAGCCGCGAGCCCATGTTGACCCCCAGGGTGAAGCGCACGCTGCGGTGCGGGCAACGGTTCTCCCAGGCGTTGACCTGCTGCTGGTCGTCGCGCCACAGCGCCAGTTCGACACCTTGCAACTGGCCGTGGAAGACGTGGCGCGGCACCAGATCGGTGCTCTGGGCCACCGGGAACCACGGGTTCTGCTGCTGATTCATGCCTGGACTCCTGCCTGTTCGACCGGTTGATAGGTGCCGTAGCGCACGCCCTTGTCGCGCAGCCAGCGGCGGTAGGCGCTGGACATGGCGTCGGCGCGGGTCGGGATTTCGAACTTGGGGTCCAGTGGCAGGGTGCGCGGCAGGTGATTGGAAAGGATCATCAGGTCCTGGCTGAAAATGGTCTGCTGGAACAGCCGCAGGTCGCGGTCGCTGCTGGTGCTGTCGATGTACGCCAGCACCACGTGGGCGATGCACCATTGCTCGTCCAGCGGCTGCACAAACAGGCAGATCGCATCGCGGCGCTCCGGTTGTTCGGGGCTGGTTTTGTAGAGGATTGCGACGTAAGGGCGGGTGACGCGATAGACGTAGTGCGCCTCGATCGCTTCGGTGGACGCGGCGGCCGCCATGGGCTGGAAGATCCGGCAATCGGTGGCGAGGATTTCATCCAGCAACGGATCGACGTCGACCTGATAGGCGCTGATATCGGTGTAGGGTTCGGCGCCGAGAAAACCGGCATGCACGTAGGGGAAGTGGGCCATGTCGAGAAAATTCTCCACCACCCGCAGGCCCGAGGCATGCACTTTCATCGACCCAGCACCGAGCACCCGACGATCCGCTTCGGCGAACTCGGGGATCAGGAAGAAGGCGTCGCAGGCTTCACCGAGGCACACCCAGTGGGTGTGATAAAGGGTCTTGCTGGTGTATGGGTGGCCGCTGTCATCGGCCTGCCATACGCTGAAATGGCCATCGGCATCGCACTGATAACTCAGTTCTACTCCCAAGAGGCGGGTGCGATAAATCTGGCTAGCCACCAGGTCCTCGACAACCGCCAGTGGATACCACTGGTTCCAGATGCAGGGTTCGATACTCATGGGGTCTCACCGGGCTTTTTCTAGTTTGCCCCGAGAGTAGAGATATCCATGGCATGAAACTAACGAGTAATGCTAATGGCAGGTATGAAGGAATGTACTAGCTCGTTTCTCGATTCCTGTGTAGGAGCTGGCTTGTCGGGCCCCTTCGCTGGCAAGCCAGCTCCTACAAGGATCGGGGCGCCCCCTCAATTCACATCCGGGGGCGATCCACCATCAATGCGAATGCCGCGGCTCACCGCTGCGGGCGATGATGCGCAGGTGCAGGGTCGCCGGTTCCAGACAGCCGCCGGTGGAGAGTTGGCCGACCAGTTGCCGGTAGAGCTCCTGCCACGGGGTTTGCGAGGCCGGGATGTTCGGTTTCCACAGCGCCCGGCGGCGGGCCATTTCGGCTTCGTCCACCAGCAGGTTGACGCTGCGGGCGTTGAGGTCGACCACCAGTCGGTCGTTGGTTTCCAGCAACGCCAGGCCACCGCCGACCGCTGCTTCCGGTGACATGTTGAGGATCGACGGGCTGGCCGAGGTGCCGCTCTGGCGACCGTCGCCGAGGCAGGGCAGGGAGTCGATGCCTTGCTTGATCAACGCTGCCGGCGGCGCCATGTTCACCACCTCGGCGCTGCCCGGGTAGCCGACGGTGCCGGCGCCACGGATCACCAGGATGCAGCGCTCGTCGATGTCCAGCGCCGGGTCGTTGATTCGGGCGTGATAATCCTCCGGACCCTCGAACACGATAGCCCGCGCCTCGAATGTGTTCTCCGCGCCAGGTTCGGACAGGTAGGTCTTGCGGAAGGCCTCGCCGACCACCGACATTTTCATGATCGCGCTGTCGAAGAAGTTGCCGCTGAGCACGATAAAGCCGGCGCGGTGTTTCAGCGGGGCTTCGAAGGGGTGAATCACATCGGCGTTGCTGGTCAGGGAATCGCGGACGATCTGGCCGATGGTCTGGCCGCTGACCGACGCGCAATCTTCATGCAGACGCCCGGCCTTTTGCAGTTCGTGCATCACCGCCGGAACGCCGCCGGCGCGGTGGAAACCTTCGCCCAGGTATTTGCCGGCCGGCATGCAGTTGACCAGCAGCGGCACGTCTTCGCCGATCCGCTGCCAATCGTCAAGGCTCAGTTCGACGCCCATGTGCCGGGCGATGGCGATCAGGTGCGGCGGGCAGTTGCTCGAGGCGCCGAGGGCCGAGGCCACGGCAATCGCGTTCTCGAAGGCTTCGCGGGTCATGATCTGAGACGGCCGCACGTCCTGGCGCACCAGCTCGCAAATACGCTTGCCGGTGGCATAGGCCATTTGTCCGCGCTCGCGGTACGGCGCCGGAATGCTCGCGCAACCGGGTAGCGACATGCCCAAGGCTTCGGCCAGGGCGTTCATCGACAACGCCGTGCCCATGGTGTTGCAGTGTCCCACCGACGGCGAGGCGGCGGTGGTCATTTCCATGAAGCCTTCGTAGTCGATTTCACCGGCGGCCATCAGGTTGCGTGCATGCCAGAGCACGGTGCCGGAACCGATCAGCTCACCCTTGTGGTGACCGTCGAGCATCGGCCCGCCCGAGAGCACGATGGCCGGCAAGTCGGTGGTGGCGGCGGCCATCAGGCAGGCCGGGGTGGTCTTGTCGCAGCCGGTGGTGAGCACCACGCCGTCCAGCGGATAGCCATGGAGGATTTCCACCAGCCCCAGGTAGGCCAGGTTGCGGTCCAGGGCGGCGGTGGGGCGGCGAGTCTGTTCGGCGATCGGGTGCACCGGAAATTCCATGGGAATGCCGCCGGCGTCGCGGATCCCGGCCTTGATCCGTTGCGCCAGTTCCAGGTGGTGGCGGTTGCACGGAGTCAGGTCGCTGCCGGTCTGGGCGATGCCGATGATTGGCCGGCCCGACTGCAGCTCTTCACGGGTCATGCCGTAGTTCATGTAGCGCTCGACGTAGAGCGCGGTCATGTCGGCATGGGCAGGGTCGTTGAACCATTGCTCGCTGCGCAGCGGGCGTTTTGGAATGTCGGTCATGTTGTTTTTTCTCTTGTAATGGGCGAATCGACAAGCTGTCTGGACGTTATCGGGCAAGCAGGCCGCGGGCTGCCAGGTTGCGCATCAGCGCGCTGACGCCAAAGGTCCAGGGTGCTGCGGTGCTGCTATGAGTCACGCGGTTGTGCAGGCTGCCGAGCAACGGGCTGCTGATGCGTACCTGGTCGCCGAGCTTATGGGTAAAGCCGCTGCCGACGTGATCACGATCCTCGGTCGGGGCGAACAGGGTACCGAGAAACAGCAGGAAGCCGTCGGGATATTGATGGTTGGCGTTGAGCGTCTGCCCGGCCAGGTCCGCCGGATCGCGGCTGATCTGGTTCATCGAACTGGAGCCGTGCAAGCGATAACCGTCCTCGCCCTCGACCTGCAGATCGACCACACAGGCCCGCACATCGTCGAGGCTGAACTGCTCGTCGAACAGGCGAATAAACGGGCCGATGGCGCAGGAGGCGTTGTTGTCCTTGGCCTTGCCCAGCAACAGCGCGCTGCGGCCTTCGACGTCACGCAAGTTGACGTCGTTGCCCAGGGTCGCGCCGTGGATCTGCCCACGGCTGTTGACCGCCAGCACCACTTCCGGCTCGGGGTTGTTCCATTGCGAGCCGGGGTGAACGCCGATCTGGCTACCCGTGCCGACGGCGGCCAGCAGCGGAGACTTGGTGAAGATCTCGGCGTCCGGGCCGATGCCGACTTCCAGGTATTGCGACCACATGCCCTGTTCGATCAGCAGTGCTTTCAACTGCAGAGCCTGGGTTGAACCCGGGACGATCGAGCGCAGATTGTCGCCGATCACCCCCTGGACGATCTCGCGAACTTCTTCAGCCTTGGCTGCGTCGCCACCGGCCTGTTCCTCGATTACTCGCTCGATCATGCTCGCGGCGAAGGTCACCCCGGCGGCCTTGATCACTTGCAGGTCCAGCGGCGGCAGCAGGTGGGCCTGGTTCGGGTCGGCATGGGGGCCGGTGTTGGCCAGCAACGCCTCGACGCTGCCGATGAACGTACCCGGGCTTCGGCGCACGGCCGCCACGGGTTCTTCGGTTTCCAGCAGGTCGCTGAGGGTCGGGAAATGCGCTGAGAGGTCGAACACACCATCGCCGCGCAGCACGATCAGCGACGGCCCGGCAATCGCCCCTGGCACCCAGGCGCGACCAATCAGGGTGCCGGATACGCCGTCGATCGGCAGGGTGTTTTCGGGGGTGAGCAGTAGCGACATGGCGAAACTTCCTGGTGGGTGAAGGCTTCACGCTATGACTGGCAGTCGATAAACTCCAATGAGATCTTTTCAGTAATCGATAACGTATGGTTATTGTTCGCCGAGGAACCCCCATGTCGGAACTGTCCTTCTCCAGCTTCTGCGGCTGGCTCAAATTCAGGCACCTGCTACTGATCGACACCCTGGGGCGCACGCGCAACATGCACCTGGCGGCGCAGCAGATGAACCTCAGCCAGCCGGCAATCAGCAAGATGCTCAAGGAAATCGAAAGCTTGCTGGGCTTCGCCCTGTTCGAACGCCAGCCACGCAGCATGCCGCCGACGGCGCTGGGCGAGCACGTGTTGCGTTACGCGCAGATTGCCTTGAACGATGCGCGCTCGTTCGTCGAGCAGATCGGCAGCCTGCGCGAAGGCGGGCATGGCCATCTCAAGGTCGGCGGGATCTTCGCCGCCACCGCCATTGCCTTGCCCGAGGCGATCCTGCAGATCAAGCAGCGCTGGCCGCTGTTGTCGATCGAGGTGGTGGAGCAGACCAGCAACCACCTGATGGAAATGCTCGAAGAGAAAAAACTCGACCTCGCCGTGGCGCGCTTCACCGAGCAGGGCCAGCAGCAGCGCTACGACTTCCAGCCGCTGGCCCCGGAGCCGTTCTGCATCGTGGTCAACAGTCAGCATCCGCTGGCGGAGGCGGGGCCGACCTCGTTGCAGCAACTGGTGGACCTGCCGTGGATTCTCTACCCGGTGGGCACGCCGATTCGAGCGCGCATGGAGCGGGCGTTTGCCGAAGCCGGGGTGGCGATGCCGAAAAACACCGTCGACACCATTTCCATGCAGACCTTCCTCCAGGTGCTGCGTCGTGGCCCGATGATCGGCATGCTGCCCGATGCGATGGTCGACTCGCTGCTGGAAAGCGGCCAGCTGAAAACCCTCGACACGCCCCTGCACCTGGCGCCCCAGGATTACGGGATCCTGACGCGCAAGGGTGAGCCGTTGGTGGGAGCGGCGCTGGAGTTTGCCGAGATTCTCAAGGAAAACGCGCGGTTGGCGGGGAATGCGGTTGGGTGATAGGGGAGTAACTCGACAGTCCCCTGTAGGAGCGAGCCTGCTCGCGAAGGCGGTATATCAGCCCACATTCATATTGGATCTGACGCCGCCATCGCGAGCAGGCTCGCTCCTACAGGTACTGCGCCAATTCAGGCAAAATTCGATAACCAACCGTTATCACTTAATCCAAAAATGCCATTGGGAATGAATCGATTCGCGGCAGTAGAGTACCGACCAGATTTCACTCTGGGTCAGGAGACTGTCATGCCCGAACTGTCTGGTCACAACTTCATCGGCGGCGCCCGCAGCGCGGCTGGCTCCGTGGTCCTGCACAGCGTTGATGCGACTACCGGGCAGTCATTGCCCACCGGCTTTATTCAGGCCACCGCAGAAGAAGTGAATGGCGCCGCCCAGGCGGCCCATCAGGCCTACTCCGTCTACCGAAACCTGCCAGCCACGCGTCGCGCTGAATTCCTCGACGCCATTGCCGATGAGCTGGACGCCCTTGACGACACCTTCGTCGCCCTGGTCTGCCGCGAAACCGCCTTGCCGACAATGCGCATTAAAGGTGAGCGGGCGCGAACCAGCGGCCAGATGCGCCTGTTCGCCCAGACCCTGCGCCGTGGCGATTTCCTCGGCGCCCGCATCGACCTCGCTTTGCCGCAACGCCAGCCCTTGCCGCGGGTCGACCTGCGCCAGTGCCGCCTGGGCGTTGGCCCGGTGGCAGTGTTCGGTGCGAGCAACTTCCCCCTGGCTTTTTCCACCGCTGGCGGTGACACCACCGCCGCGCTGGCCGCCGGTTGCCCGGTGGTGTTCAAGGCCCACAGCGGCCACATGGCGACCGCCGAGCAAGTGGCCGAGGCGATCATTCGCGCCGCCGAAAAGACCGGCATGCCCGCCGGTGTGTTCAACATGATCTTCGGCGCCGGGGTCGGTGAAGCGCTGGTCAAGCACCCGCTGATCCAGGCCGTCGGTTTTACCGGCTCGCTCAAGGGCGGCCGGGCACTGTGCGACATGGCCGCCGCCCGTCCTCAACCGATTCCGGTGTTTGCCGAGATGAGCAGCATCAACCCGGTGTTGGTGTTGCCCCAGGCGCTGCAGGTACGCGGCGAGCGTATCGCCAGCGAACTGGCAGCCTCGGTGGTGATGGGCGCGGGCCAGTTCTGCACCAATCCCGGGCTGGTGATCGGCATTCGTTCGCCTGAATTCAGCTCGTTCCTGCAGTCCCTCGGCGGGCTGATCGCCGAGCAACCGGGGCAGACCATGCTCAATGCCGGCGGCCTGCGCAGCTATGTGCAGGGTTGCCAGGGCTTGCTCGAGCATCCACAGATCACTCATCTGGCCGGGCAGCCGGAGCAGGGCAATCAGGCCCATGCGCAACTGTTCCAGGGCGATGTCGAGCTGCTGCTCAGCGGCGACGAACTGCTTCAGGAAGAAGTCTTCGGTCCGGCCACCGTAGTCGTCGAAGTGGCTGACCGCGCGCAACTGCTGGCGGCCCTGCAAGGCCTGCGCGGTCAGTTGACCGCGACCCTGCTGGGTGAGCCGGACGAACTGGCACAGGCCGGCGATCTGGTGGCGCTGCTCGAGCAAAAGGTCGGTCGCGTGCTGGTCAATGGCTACCCGACCGGTGTCGAAGTCTGTGATGCCATGGTCCACGGCGGCCCCTGGCCGGCCACCTCGGATGCCCGTGGCACTTCGGTGGGCACCCTGGCCATCGACCGCTTCCTGCGCCCGGTGTGCTACCAGAATTTCCCCGACGCCTTGCTCCCCGAGGCCCTGCAAAACCGCAATCCACTGGGGCTGATGCGCCTGGTCAACGGAGAAAAAACCACCCAGGCACTCTAGTCCGACGGCACTTCAACGCCGGGTGCGATACCCGCCCGGCGTGACCCATTCGATAAAAACAATCAGGCATGTCCACATGCCCAGGGGTTACCTACATGCAAACCGTATCCGAGCATCTGCCCGCTCAGGCGCACGCCAGCGAACTCGATTTCGAGGACCGCACTTACCGCAAGGTCATCTGGCGCATCCTGCCAGTCCTGTTGCTGTGCTACATGGCGGCCTACCTGGACCGCGTCAACATCGGCTTCGCCAAGCTCGACATGCTGGCCGAACTGCAATTCAGCAACACCGTTTATGCCCTCGGCGCCAGCATGTTCTTCTGGGGCTACTTCCTGTTCGAAGTGCCGAGCAACCTGTTGCTGCATCGCTTCGGCGCGCGCTTCTGGATCGCCCGGATCATGCTCAGCTGGGCAGTGATTTCCATGGCGGTGGCCTACACCGTGCCACTGGCCGCGTTCTTCGGTATCGAATCAAGCACCATGTTTTACGTGCTGCGCTTCCTGCTGGGGATCTGTGAAGCCGGGTTCTTCCCAGGCGTCATCCTCTACCTCAACTACTGGTTCCCGACCCACCGCCAAAGTCGCGTGATGTCCGGGTTCCTGATGGCCATGCCGATCAGCCTGACCCTCGGCGGCATCCTCTCCGGCTGGCTGATGACCAGCATGCAGGGCGTGCACGGCCTGTCCGGTTGGCAGTGGATGCTGATCATCGAGGGCATTCCGTCGATCATCATGGCCTTCGTGATCATCGTCTGCCTGTGCGACAACATCGATAAGGCCAAGTGGCTCAACGCCGCGGAAAAAGCCTTGCTCAAGGCCAATCTGCAGACCGACAACCAGGGCAAGGTGTCGCGCCTGAGCGAAGTGTTCTTCAACCCGCGCGTATGGCTGCTGGTGCTGATCCTGCTGACCTTCAACACCGGTTTCTACGGCCTGGCGTTCTGGATGCCGTCGATCATCAAGAGCACCGGCATCACCAACAGCCTGCACATCGGCCTGCTGACCGCGATTCCCTACGGCGTGGCGACCGTGGTAATGCTGCTGAATGCGCGGCATTCCAACCGCACCGGCGAGCGTCGTCTGCATGCGGCGATCCCGGCGTTCATCGGCGGCCTGGGGCTGATCCTCAGCGCGTTCTTCGCTGACAATCTGGTGCTCTCGGTGCTGTTCCTCAGCGTCGCGGCCTCGGGGATCCTCAGCCTCATGCCAATCTTCTGGACCCTGCCGGGCACCTTGCTCTCGGGTGTGGCCGCCGCAGCCGGGATCGGCATGATCAACGCCATCGGCAACCTGTCGGGCTTCACCGGTTCGATGATCACCGCCGTCGCCGAGAACCTCACCGGCAATATCAACAACGGCACCTACGTCCTCGCTCTGTGCCTGTTCGTCAGCGGCGGGCTGATCCTGGCGATTCCTGCCGGCATGCTCGGCAAGGCGGCGAAAAGCACAAAAATGGAGAAACAATGAACATGCACAACAAGCGGGTGCTGGTGACGGCAGCCGGGCAGGGCATCGGCCGGGCGAGCGCCATCGCCTTTGCCGAGGCGGGCGCGCAGGTATTCGCCAGCGACATTGATGTGACGGGGCTGCAAGGTATCGCCGGGGTCGAGGCGATCACCCTCGACGTGACGTCGCCCGAGGCGATCAACGCAACCTGCCAGCGAATTGGCGGCCTCGATGTGCTGTTCAACTGTGCCGGCTATGTGCACAGTGGCAATATCCTCGACTGCGACGAAGCGGCCTGGGCGCGCTCCATGGAGATCAATGTCACGGCCATGTACCGGCTGATTCGTGCGGTGCTGCCAGGCATGCTGGAACGTGGCGGCGGCTCGATCATTAACATGTCGTCGGTGGTCTCCAGCGTCAAGGGTGTGCCCAATCGCTTTGCCTACGCCGCGAGCAAGGCGGCGGTGGTCGGCCTGACCAAGGCGGTCGCCGCCGACTTCATCGGCCAGGGCATTCGCTGCAACGCGATTTGCCCGGGCACCGTCGAGTCACCGTCGCTGCGCCAGCGCATCGCCGAACAGGCGGCACAGCAGGGCGTCGCCGAGGAGCAGGTGTACCAACAGTTTCTCGCACGTCAGCCCATGGGCCGCATCGGCAGCGCCGAAGAAATCGCCCAACTGGCTTTGTACTTGGGCAGCGATGCCTCGGCCTACACCACCGGTGGCGTGCACGTCATCGATGGCGGCATGAGTATCTGAAGCCTCTTTATCTAGTAGCAGGAGATCCCATGAAATTATTGCGTTATGGCGAAAAGGGTGCGGAAAAACCCGGACTGCTGGATGTCCACGGGCAGATTCGCGACCTCTCGGCACACGTCCCGGACATCGCCGGCCTGGCGCTGGGCGCCGACAGCCTGGCCAGATTAGCGGCCATCGATCCGCAGAGCCTGCCTCTCGTGTCGGGCCAGCCACGGATCGGTGCCTGCGTCGGTCAGGTCGGCAAGTTCATCTGCATCGGCCTGAACTACGCCGACCATGCCGCCGAGTCGAACATGGAAGTGCCGAAGGAGCCGATCATCTTCAACAAGTGGACCAGCGCCATCTGCGGCCCCAACGACGACATTGAGATTCCGCGCGGGTCGGTCAAGACCGACTGGGAAGTCGAGTTGGGTGTAGTGATCGGCAAGGCCGGGCGCAACATCGATGAGGCCAACGCCATGGAGCACGTGGCCGGCTACTGCGTGATCAACGACGTCTCCGAGCGCCAGTGGCAACTGGAGCGCGGCGGTACCTGGGACAAGGGCAAGGGCTTCGACACCTTCGGCCCGATTGGCCCGTGGCTGGTGACCCGCGACGAAATCGCCGACCCTCACGCCCTTGACCTGTGGCTGGAAGTCGACGGCCATCGCTACCAGCAAGGCAACACTCGCACGCTGATCTTCAACGTGCCGCAACTGATCGCCTACCTCAGCCGCTGCATGAGCCTGCAACCCGGCGACATCATCTCCACCGGCACCCCACCGGGCGTCGGCCTCGGCATCAAGCCCAACCCGGTCTACCTGCGCCCCGGCCAGACCATGCGCCTGGGCATCGCCGGGTTGGGTGAGCAACGCCAGGTGACGGTGCAGGCAGACTGATGACTGCTTATCAGGCGCTGCAGGTGTTGGATGTGCCGGCTTGTCTGGCACACCGAGGTGTTTGAATCGCTGCGATGCGGCGTCTCGACAAGCCAGCTCCCACAGGGCTGTGAACTGCACCCCGGCACAACCCTCCAGAACAGGTGATCTACACTGCATTGACCCAATGCAATCACCGCTCGGAGGTCATCATGAACAGGTTGTCGTCCATTAGCCTGTGCGTCGCGTTGTCGGTCGCCGCCACCCAGGGATGGGCTGAAACGGTGGTGCCGATGAAGGGCCAGAACTCGCAGCAGGTCCAACTCGATATCAACGAATGCCACAGCATCGCCGCCAGCCAGGGCACTTCGACCACCGGTACTTCCGGTGGTCGCCTGCGTGGGGCGGCCGTCGGCGCGGCGGCGGGTGCGGTGGGCGCGCAGGTCCGGGGTAATCAGCGAGACGAGGTGTACGACCGCGTCGATGACGACGTCAAACAGGAATACCGCCAGGATCGCGCCAAGCAGACCGCTGCTGCCGGTGCCGTGGTCGGCGGCTCGCGGCAACGCCAGGAGCGTCGGGCGGACGCCAAGGCCGGTAGTTCTGCCAGCTCCAGCGCCTACACCAGTTGCCTGCAGGGCAAGGGCTATCAGGTCACACCTTGAGTCGGGCGGGGCGCTTTAGCGGGCTGGCAAACCGCTCAATTCATGGTTCAAGGGAATAAGTAGCTGTTTTCAAAACAATTTGTTTGCTCGGGGGGTTCACAGACACAAGAAATGTTGGTAAATTGCCGCCCACTCGCACAGAGGCCAGCCAAAGGCCAATGATCGAAGTGCTACAGGGGCGTCGCCAAGCGGTAAGGCAGCAGGTTTTGATCCTGCCATGCGTTGGTTCGAATCCAGCCGCCCCTGCCATATTCTTCCTGCTCTTCCCGGTAAAACGAGACAGAGCAGACAAAAAACGCCAAGGCCTTTCAGCCTGGCGTTTTTTTTTGCCTGCGGGGTGGGGCGCGGTAGACTGGCCGGCCTTTTTCCTTCTCAACGCAGAGACCCCGATGGCCAACCAAGACATCTCCTTCACCCCCGATCCGGATGCCGATTCGATTTCCTCCGACGTCGCCGGCTTCAACGGCGTGCTGGTCTCCACCCAGATCCCGACCCGCGCCGACGGCAGCCTCGAACTGGGCGACATCACCCTGCAAAGCGAATGCACCCTGCAGGCACTGAAAGTGGCCCTGGAGCGCGCCGGCAGCTCGATGGACCGGGTTATGCACCTGACCATTTACCTCACCGACATGGCCGATCGCGCCGCCTTCAACGAAGTCTACAAACGCTTCTTCGCCAAGCCTTGGCCCGTGCGCGCCGCCGTCGGCGTGGCCAGCCTGGCGGTCGAAGGCATGCGGGTGGAAGTGACGGCGATGGCGGCCAAGGCCTGAGCCTCGCGCCGCCATAGGGTGCTCAACGGCGAATGAACCGGCCGTTGCGCGCCTCGGTGCTGGCGCCCTGACTGAATGACAGCGCGCCATTGACCCACACTGCCTCGATGCCTTGCGGCGGCTGGGTCGGCGCATCGAACGTGGCGCAGTCGCGGATTTGCCCGGCATCGAACAGCACCAGGTCGGCCCAGGCGCCGACCTTGAGCACGCCACGCTCGCGCAAGCCGAAACGTTCGGCGGGCAGGCCGGTCATCTTGTGCACCGCTTGCTCCAGGCTGAACAGGCCCTGGTCGCGGCTGTAGTGGCCGAGGACCCGGGGGAAAGTCCCCCACAGCCGTGGGTGCGGGCGCGGGTCGTTGGGCAGGCCGTCGGAGCCGATCATGGTCTGCGGGTGGGCGAGGATGCGCTGCACGTCGTGCTCCTCCATTTCGTGATAAATCGCCCCCCCTGGCTCCAGGCGCCGCGCCGCTTCGACCTGCGGCACCTGCCACAGGTCGGCGATGTCCTTGAGGGTTTTCCCGGCCATCTCTGGATGGGCCGCGGACCAGGTGATCTGGATCTTGAAGCCCTCGTCGACAATCGCCGGATCGATGGTGGTCGAGCTCGCCGCATAGGGATAACAGTCACAGCCCAGCGGCTGTTGCTCGCGTGCGGCATCGAGCCGAGCGAGGATCGCCGCGCTGCGTCCCCAATTCTGCCGCCCGGCGCATTTGAGGTGGGAGATGATCACCGGCACCCCGGCGTCGCGCCCAATGCCGATGGCTTCGTCGATGGCTTCGACGATCCCGTCGTCTTCCGAGCGAATGTGGCTGACGTAAATCCCGCCGACGGCCTGCAGGGTCGCGGCCAGCTCATCGACCTCGGCGGTCGGCGCCTGCGCCGCGTTGCGGTAGGCCAGGCCGGTACTCAGGCCCAGCGCACCTTGCTGCAGCGCCGCGTGCAGGTCGTCCGCCATGGCCGCGCGTTCTTCAGCGCTGGCCGGGCGATCGAAATGCGCCATGTGGTTGGCGCGCAAGGCGGTATGCCCGACCAACGCCGCCACGTTCACCGCCGGCCGCACCGCTTCGATGGCCTCGGCATAGGCGGCGAAACTCGGGTAACGGAAATCCTCGGCGGTGCCCAGCAGGTTCATCGGATCCGGCGGCTCGCCGCGCAGGCGCACGCCGGCGGCGCTGATGCCGCAGTTGCCGACGATCACCGTGGTCACGCCCTGGCAGATCTTCGGCAGCATCGCCGGGCTGGTGAGCAGGGCCAGGTCGTCGTGGGTGTGGACGTCGATAAAGCCGGGGCTGAGGACCTTGCCTTCGGCATCGATCTCTACCCGGGCCTGCAGCCCGGACAAATCGCCAAGCGCCTGGATTCGCCCCTCATGCAGCGCGACATCGCCGCGAAACGGCGCCGCCCCGGTGCCGTCGATCAGGGTGGCGTTGCGGATCAGGGTGTCAATCGCGTGCATGCGTGGACTCCAGCAGGTCAGGTTCAGTTGCCGTAGATGTCGTAGCTGAAGTATTTGCCCTGCACCTGGGCATAGGTGCCATTGGCGCGAACCGAGGCAATCGCGCGGTTGAAGCGTTGCGCCAGTTCGTCATTGCCCTTGGCCACGGCAATCCCGGCACCTTCGCCGAAGTACAGCGAGTTGCGCAGCTCCGGGCCGACAAAGGCAAAACCCTTGCCCTGCGGGGTCTTGAGGAAACCTTCGTCCAGCGGCGCGGCGTTGGCGATGGTGCCGTCGAGGCGGTTGGGGACCATGTCCAGGTAGATTTCCGACTGCGCGCCATAGCGCACCACTTGCGCCCCCAGCGGCTCGATCTTGTCGCTGGCGTAGCGATCCTGGGTGGTGCCACGCTGCACGCCGATGCGCTTGCCCTTGAGTTCGCCCAGATCATCACTGACCGCAACACCCTCGCGCATCACCAGGCGCGCCGGGGTGGCGTAGTACTTGTCGGTGAAGGTCACCGAGCGCTTGCGGTCGTCGGTGATCAGCATCGAGGAAATCGCTGCGTCGATCTTGCGCACTTTCAGCGACGGGATCAGCCCATCGAATTCCTGCTCGATCCACACGCAACGCACCTGCATCTGTGCGCACAACGCGTTGCCAATCTCGTAGTCGAAACCGCCGAGGCTGCCGTCGGCATTCTTGAAGGCGAAGGGCGGATAACCGGCCTCAATGCCCAGGCGCAGGGTTTTATCCTCGGCCTGCACACCCAGGGTGCAAAGACTCAGTACACAGCCCAGCCACAACGCTTTTTTCATGGGAGACCCCCGGGGCTGAGCCCCTGTTGTTTTTTTCGAGGAGTTGAGTGAGGTTATTTGTCCATAATGGACTTATTAGTCTCGAATGGTCAATTCGTTTTTCCACCGCCCATAAGCCTCGCGCCGGCACACCGCACACGGCCGATACCCGGCGGCGATTGCGCCGTCCTCGTCGGCAAAGAACACCCGATGCCTGACATAGCCGCCACGGGCAATGGCGCGCAGGGCGCCGGGGCAATCCAGGCGGCCGTAGATTTTCGAGCGTCGATGGCCGCCGAGCAGGCCGGGGTGTTCACTGGCGACGGGTTGACCGTCGGCGTCGAGCAGCCAATAGATTTTCAACCCTTGGGCACTCGCCACAAGTACCAGGCGGCTGCCGTGCGATGGGGGCTCCAGGCTGCGCCGAGTTCGCTCATTGCCCGTGGCTTCGGCGTGTCGCTCAGGCCTTTGAGGCGGCGATAGCCATCGCGCACACCAAAGTCGTCGGCGGGCAGGATGTCCGCTCGTTCGAGGGTATAAATGAGCAACATCTCCACAGTCCAGCGACCGATACCGCGCAAGCGGGTCAGGCGTTCGATCAGCATTTGATCGTCCATGGCCTGTGCTTCCCGGTAGGCCGGCACCGTGCCGTCGAGGGTCGCGGCGGCGATGCCGTGCAAGGTGGCGATCTTGCTCGCGGAAAAACCGCAACCGCGCAGCACGCTGATGTCGCTGACGAGCAACTGCTCAGGGCTGGGGAATACCTGCTCGGGAAACAGTGCCAACAGGCGCGCGACAATCGCATCGCCGGCACGGGCGTGCAGTTGCTGGTAGGCGATGGCCCGCACCAGCGCCTCGTAGGGTTCGCGGGCGGGTTTTGGCTCATGCAGGCAAGGGCCGATGGCCGCGACATGGCGCGCCCAGTCCGGATCGAGGGCGGCGAGGAACTGGCTGGCGGTGGAGTAGGGCATGGTGGGGTTCGCGAACGTCGGGATGACTTGGGCAGGTTAGTCGTCTGCGCGCTGCGTCGCACCCGCCGTCTTGCGTTCAAATTCGATCGGCGAGGATTGGATGATCGTCCGGGCAGCTCGTTCGGCCCATTGGCTGTAGATCATCGGGCCGGGATGGAACCCGTCGCGCGCCATTTGCCCGGCCGTTGGCGACAGGTTGATGTCGAGCAAGGTGCAGCCGGCGGTCTGCTCCACCAGCGTCGCCAGATGCTGGTTGAAGCGTCTGCTGCGGCTGCCCAGGTAACCTCGCAGCGGACGCGGCAAGGCCGGGAACAGATGCATCGGTGGCAGCGGCGAGACGATAATCTGGTTCACGCCGAACTTGTCACGCAACAGCTGCAGCAGGCGTTCTTGCAGCATCAGCCATGGCTCCAGACGGATCCGACTGGTGACGTCGTTGACGCCAATCGACAGCAGCGCCACATCGAAAGGTTGCGCGTCTTGTGCCTCCAGCAGCGTCAACAGCGCCAGGGAATTCAGGCCCGATTGCGCCCACAGCATCCAGTCGACTTGATAGTCGCCCGCCAACTGCGCCACCAGCCGACCGCAGAGCGCTTCATCCTGGGTCTGTGCGCCAACCCCGGCGGCTGCCGAGTCGCCGCCAATCAGCAGTCGCAAGGGCGAGCCGCTGCCGGCCTGACCCTGGCGTTCACCGCTCGCCTCCGGCAGTCGGGGCGTGACCCAGCGGGTATAAAGACCCTGCAATAAAAGCAGCGGACCGAGCACACGCTCGGCGAACTGTTCATTCATGACGACAACTCAGGCCCGACGCGCCAGCAACAACACACTGGCCGCCGCCGACAGCAGGCCGGCGCAGCAGCGATTGAAAAGGCGCTTGCCCCGTGGCTGGCTGAACCAGCGGCGCATGTGCAGGCCCATGTAGGCGTAGGCCGCGATGGCGATCCACTCCAGGGCCAGGAACAATGCGCCAAGCACGGCGAATTGCGGCGCGACCGCCTGGCTTGGATCGACGAACTGCGGCAGGAAGGCAGTGAAGATCAGGATGGCTTTTGGATTCCCCGCCGCCACCAGAAACTCTTGGCGCGCCAACCCGAGCAAGCCAACCTCGCTGCGCTTGGTCTGGGCCTCGACCTGCACGTCGGCGGTCCACAGCTGCCAGGCCAGGTACAGCAGGTAAGCGGCGCCAGCGATCTTGATCCCGTAGAACAGCCACTCCGAGGTCTGCAACACCACCGCCAGGCCGGCGGAGGCGAGGGCGATCATCGCGGCGAATGCGAGCAACCGACCACCGCCGGCCAGGCACGCGGTGCGATAGCCGTAGCGCGTGGCATTGCTGACCGACAACAGATTGTTTGGGCCAGGTGCCATGTTCAGGGCGAAGCAGGCGGGGAGGAACAGGGTCAGGGTGGCGAGGTCCATTGGTGGCTCCGGGCGAAGGGGCGATGGGGCGAAGAGGGAGTGTGCATCATTTGGGGGCGGGGCTGATAGCCGCGTGCGGTGTGCCAGGCTTATCGAGTGGCGGCCATCGCTGGCAAGCCAGCGCCCACAGCGTTTTCCAGTCGGCCGCAGCGGGCGCAGCTCCAGGTATCACAATCCCCACTACCTGCCATCCCGACACACGATTGGTCGGCCCCCTTCGCCCCACGTCACCCTAGCGCCTTCGACGAATAAAGGCCCGCCGCACCATGCGTTACCGACGTCTTGACCTGAACCTGCTGGTAGCCCTGGACGCCTTGCTCAGCGAATGCAGCGTCAGCCGCGCTGCCGAGCGTTTGTGCCTGGGGCAGTCAGCGACCAGTTCGGCGCTCGGGCGTTTGCGCGAGCATTTCAATGATCCGTTGCTGGTGCAGGTGGGTCGGCGTCTTGAGCCGACGGCGATGGGCCTGGCGTTGGCGCCCAAGGTCCAGCAAGCCTTGGCGCTGACCCGTGAAATTGTCGATGCGCCGCTGGATTTCGACCCGGTCAATTGCACGCGGCAATTCACCCTGGTGGCCTCCGACTATGTGGCCGGGGTGCTGTTGCCGGCGATCAGTCGCGAGCTCGCACGGGTGGCGCCGGGAGTGCGTTTGAGTCTGCGCGATCTGCCGGTGCCGCGTGACGGCGATGTGGTCAGTGAAGCCCTCGACTATCGGCGCAGCGATTGTGTGATCGTGCCCCAACGTCGTTTGAACCCGGCCTACCCCCAGGTGCCGCTGATCAGTGACGTGCTGTGCTGCATGGTCTGCGCGCAGGCGCCGCAGTATGCCGAGGGCTTGAGCCTGGCGGACTTCTGCGCCGCCGAACATGTGGTCCGCGAGTTCGCCGACGGCCGCAACCTGGCGATGGATGCCTTGCATTTGCAGGAGCTGGGTATTGATCGGCGGGTGGCAGTGGCGTTGGAAAGCTTTGCGCTGATGCCGGAATTCGTCGTCGGTACGGCGCGCATCGCCACCCTGTTCCGGCGTCAGGCTGAGGGGTTTGCCCAGCGCTATGGGCTGCGCATTCATCCCGCACCGTTGGCGTTTCCGCAGGCCGTGCAGGTGTTGCAATGGCATCCGTATCAAGAGCGCGATCCGGCGCTGATGTGGTTTCGCGGCCTGTTGCTGGAGCAGGCCGCGTTGCTCGATCAACCCGACGACTGATCGCCGGTATCAGCCACCAGCCCGGCCAGCTCGATGGCCTGCACCGCGCAGCGTTCGTCGTTGTCCGAGGTGTCGCCGCTGATGCCGATGGCACCAACTATCATGCCCTCGGCATTGCGGATCAGCACCCCGCCGGCCACCGGAATCACTTCGCCGGCGGTCAGGCTGTTGATCGCGTCGAAAAACGCCGGCATCGCCTGCGCCCGCCTGGCCAGCTCACGCCCGCCAAAGCCCATGCCCAGGCAGCCACGGGCTTTGCCGTTGGCGATCTGCGGACGCAGGAAGCTCGCCTGTTCATCGCGCAACATTGCCAGTGGATGAGCGGCGGCATCCAGTACCACGGCGGCCAAGGGTTTGACCCCGATGTCCCGGGCGATGCGGATCGCGCTGCTGGCGATCTCGACGGCGGTGTGTAAATCCAGAGTGCGCATGCTGTCCTTCCTCATATTGCCCACTTGCCCAGTTGGGCGACGCGGTCGCGGGTGTACAGGTCGGTCCATTTCAGCGAGTTGAAATCCGACACCTGCTTGGGGTTGTAGGGGCTGCGTTCCAGGCGCACCGGCTGGCCGGCCTTGTACACCGCCTTGAGGCGCGAGCGGTCCTGGAGGATGCGGATATCCTGCAGCGGCGAGCCGTCGAGCAGCAGGAAATCGGCCTGCTTGCCCACTTCCAGCGAACCGAGGGTCTCGCCACGGGGCATGCAGCGCGCGCCGACGGCGGTCGCGGCATACAGGGCTTCGGCGGGGGTGAAGCCGAGGCGGCTGACCAGCAGTTCCAGTTCCCGGGCGTGCCATTCGCCATAGGGGGTCACGGCAAAGCCGCTGTCGCTGCCACAGGCGAAAGGCACGCCGGCGGCCTTGGCGCGCTTGAGCACCGCTGAACCGACTTCCAGGGTGCGTGCGCAATAGCCGGCATAACCGGTGCTGATCGCCGGGTCGTGGGCCTGGCAGAAGTCCACGGTGTTCTGCGGGAAGGTCATGGTCGGCGCCAGGATGCTGCCGGCTTCGAGCAAGGCTTCGATGCAGGCGTCGTCCATATAGAAGGCGTGGAACACCAGGTCGACCCCGGCGCGGGCGGCGTACATCACCGCCTCGCGGCCGTAGGCGTGGGTCGCCACCTTGCAGCCGAGGCGATGGGCCTCTTCGACCATCTCGCGGGTTTCGTCGGCGGTGAATGCGGCGATGATTTCGCCATTGGGCCGGCGGTGGGTGCCATCCATGGCGATCTTGATCAGGTCCACGCCATCCTTGGCCTGCTTGCGGATTTCCGCCAGGGCTTCGCTGCGGCTGGTGACCAGGCGGGCGGTGAAATATTCCGGGGCGCCGACGCGGCTGGGGAACCAGTCGTTGAGGCTCTGGCGATTGGTGATCACCCGGCTGCTGGCGGCAATCCGCGGGCCTTCGAACAGGCCAGCCGCGACCGCATTGCGCACGGCAATGCTGAGTTGGCCGCTGTCGCCGGGGCAGACCATGCTGGTCACGCCGGCAGCCAGCACGTGTTGGGCGAAGAACATCCCGCGCAGCGCACGGAATTCGTCGCTGGTCCAGATATCGATGTCTTCCTCGCTCTGGGCGTTGCCGAACGCCAGGTGGGTGTGCACGTCCACCAGGCCCGGCATGACGAAGTTGTCGCCGGCATCCACCACGCGGTCGCCCGCTTGTGGCTGCGGGGCCATGGCGGTGGGGCCGACGTAGCTCAGCAGGCCGTTTTCCACCACCAGGGTTTGCTGTTGGCGGGTGTGCAGGCCCGTCCCGTCGAACAGGGTCTGGCATTTCAGGTGCAGGGCGTTCATGGCGTTCTCACGTTGTTTTTGGTTATGCCGGGCGAGGCTAGGGCGCGGAAGGGGAGGGCACCAGCAACTTGCGTCAATGCTTGGGTATTGATGGGGTCGATAGTGGCTGTGGGTCAGGCACCGTGGGCCTTGGCGATGTTGCGGGGCGGGTATCGCGAGTGACGATGGCTGGCATCGTGATCGGCGATTTTTTGTCGATCGGAGCTGCCGACTATGGTGCGCGCTCAATCCACGCAGAGAACCCCTGACATGACCACCGAAACGCTGAAAAACCAACTCCTGGCCCTTGAACAGGAGCGCCGTCGGGCGCTGATCGAAGAAGACCATCCACGGGTCGCCGAGCTGTTCGCCGATGACCTGGTGTATGTGCACACTACCGGGTTGGTGCAAGACAAGGCGCAGTACCTGGAGTACGCGAAAAGTGCTGTCGAGTATCTGGAGATCGAGCGGGGCGAGTTGCTGATTCGGTTCTATGGCGAGCGCCTGGCGGTGATGACCGGCAGCCAATGCAATACCCTGCGCAAACGCGGCGGCGAGCAGTCGATTCGCGGGGATGGCTTTGCCACGCAGGTGTGGACGTTGGGGGAGGCGGGCTGGCAGATCAGTTCGTTTCAGGGGACGCGGGCGATGTGACCCATCATTGGTAGGAGTGATCTCCCAGGTTTGCTGCTGATCACAGATTCTGTGGAGCTTGCACAGAATCTGTAGGAGCCAGCCTGCTGGCGATGAAGTTGATGCGGTTTGGCTGCTGGCCTCATCGCGAGCAGGCTCGCTCCTACAAAGGGCGGTCAGGCGGTGTGACCACCCAGATTCTCCGCTACCCAATCCGCAATGTACTGCCCGGCATTGATGCTGTTGTCAAAGCTCGAATGCTGCACGCCGCCCTCGCGTTCGGTGAAGATTTTCAGTTCGCGCTTGGGGCTGTTGACCAGTTGCTCGTAGGTACGCTGCGCCCATTTCAACGGGATCTGCGAATCCTTTTCGCCGTGGGTGACCAGGAACGGCACCTTGATCCGGTCCAGCACGCCGTCGAGGTGGACGTTCTCGGCGATCGCCATGAATGCTTCCATGTCCTTGGCGCCCCACACCCATTGCACGTGCGCCCAGTAGTGCGGCACCGGGAAGCTGCCTTCTTTTTCCAGGCGGCGCTTCTGCACGTCGCGCCAGTCATGGTTGGCGCCCCAGACCACGCCGCAGGCAAAGCGCGGTTCGAAGGCCACCGCGCGCGGGCAGTAGTAGCCGCCCAGCGATACACCTTCCAGGCCGATGCGTTTGGCATCTACGTCGCTGCGGGTTTCCAGCCAGTCGACCACGCGGCTGGCCCAGTGCTCGCTGTCGTAGCGGGCGATCAGGTTGTGCAGGCGCAGCGCTTCACCGGTGCCGGGCTGGTCGATGATCAGCGACGACACGCCGCGCTTGGCCAACCAGGCCGGCAGGCCGACGCGGTATTTCATTTCCTTGGTGGAATCCAGGCCGTTGACCTGGACCAGGATCGGCGCCGGGCCGTTCACGCCTTCGGCGCGCACCAACAAGCCGGAAATGTGTTTGCCCTCGTATGGGATTTCAACGCGCTCGCAGTTCTCCCGCGACAACTCGATGCCACGCTTGAAGGTCTGCAGAAAACGCTGGTACAGCTCGCTGCGGCCCGGCGCGCCATGGGCTTGCAGGCGCTCGCAGGTGAGGTAATAGGTGGCGGCGCGGTTGTATTTTTCACCGGCAGAGAGCAAACGGCCCTGGCCTTCGTCTTCCTCGGCCAGGCCGCAGAGTTTGTCGGCCATCTTCGCCCAAGTCTCGCGAAAGGCCTTGGTGCCCGCGGCATCGGGTTGCAGGGCGGCTTCCTGCAGCGGTGCGCACATCTCTTCGATTTCGCCCATGCGCGCGCCCATTTCAATGGCCAGGTTGACGGAGAGATTCCACACGTAATTGGTTGGGAAGTAGCGGAACATGATGTTGTTGTCCTTATGGTTGCCTTGGCGTTCTCAAGGCACGTTAAGGACGCCCCGGCTAGTTGACCAATCGTGACTCGGGATGCGAGGTATCACCGGCGGCGATAGGAGCCTGTTCCAGGTGCTGGACAAACTCGCTGATGCGCTCGCGCAGCCAGCGGTGCATCGGGTCGCCGTCGACACTGCGGTGCCAGAGCATGCACTCGCGCATCACCGGGATTTTCACCGGCGGATTGAGGATGCGCAGCGGCAAATGCTCGGCGTACAGCCGCGCCAAACGCTGGTGCATGGTAGCAATGCGCTGGGTGCCGACCACCAGTTGCGGCAAGGTATTGAAGTCATTGGTGATCACCTCGATACGGCGATTGAAGCCGTACTGATTCATGAACCACTCCTCGATGCTCAGGTGCCGGGTACGGCCAAATCCGACCGAGACATGGCCCATGTCCATGTACTGCTCCAGGCTCAGGCTGTCGCCGACCAGGGTATTGCCGTTCCACACCACGCACACGTGTTCTTCCTCGAACAGCAACTGGTGCGGGTGGCCGTCGATGATGTAGCGCTCGGGCACGATCATCAGGTCCACCTCGCCGCGCACCAGCAGCTCGCCGGAGTTGTCGCCGGGGCCGAGCATTTCGAAGGTGATGTTCGGCGCTTCCTGGTGGATCTTCTGGATCACCTGGGCGAACAGCACGCTGATCAGGTAATCCGAGGTCACCAGGCGGAAGTGGCGTTTGCTGGTGGTGGGGTCGAACACCGGCTTGGCGGTGATTGACGACTGAATCGTCAGCAGCACTTCGCGGATCGGCTTGGCCAGCTCCTGCGCATAGGGCGTGGGCTGCATCTTGCGCCCCACCTGCACCAGCAATTCGTCTTCGAAGTAGTTGCGCAGCCGACCGAGCACGCCGCTGGTGGCCGATTGGGTCATGTGCAGGCGTTCGGCGGCACGGGTGATGTTCTGCTCTTCGAGCAGGACATCGAGTGCCACCAGCAGATTGAGGTCCAGGTGGTTGAAACGCATCAGGCATGTCCGCTTTTGTATTTATTTTCGCGATACATTCCGGTGATTTCATTGTGCCGTCAACCCCGCCTGCAAGTATCGCGTTTGCCGATAGGTCACATCCCCACTCGCGATTAGTCAGCTGCCCTGCGCCACGTCAATCTTCGCCGCAGTCGGACCTGTGGCCGACACCACCCGCGGATTCCATGCGCCGCCCAACGCCCGATTCGAGCGTTCGGCCGCCGTCTGCGGATAATAATTTCAACGGAGTGGTAGCCATGAACATCATTGGTCTTGATGCCCTGATCTTTGGCGTCGATGACGTCCAAGCCTGTAGCACTTGCCTGAGCGACTATGGCCTGGCGCCGGTCGACGTCGACAGCAACGGCGGGCGCTTTGAAGCACTGGACGGCACGGCCGTGATCATTCGCCGGGCGGATGACCCGAGCTTGCCAGCGGCCATCGGCCCAGGCCCATCGATTCGCGAGACGGTGTACGGCGTTGCCAGCGCCGCCGACCTCGACGCCATCGAAGACGAACTGGCCCGCGATCGCCAGGTCAGCCGCGACAACGGCGTGCTGCACAGTGTCGACGACATGGGTTTTGCCATTGCCTTCCAGGTCACTGTGCGCCGGCCGTACAGCGCCCCGGACGACCTGAGCAACGCCGCCGGCCACGCGCCGCAAAGGCCGCTGAACCAGCCCGGGATCACCCTCGACATGCAGGCGCTACCGCGCACCTTGTCCCATGTGGTGTATTTCGTGCCCGACGCGGCCAAGGCCGAAGCCTTCTATGCCGAACGCCTGGGTTTCCGCACCACCGACACCTTTGTCGGCGCCGGCCCGTTCATGCGCCCGGCAGGCTCGGACGATCACCATTGCCTGTTCATGATCCAGACCCCACCGCACATGAAAGGCTGCGAACACTTCACCTTCCACATGGGCAGCGGCACCGAAGTGCTGCTGGCCGGCACCCGCTTCGAGCAGAAAGGCTGGACCAGTTTCTGGGGCCCGGGCCGTCACCTGTTTGGCTCCAACTGGTTCTGGTACTTCAACAGCCCGTTGGGTTGCCACATCGAATACGACGCCGACATGGACAAGCATGACGACGCCTGGGAGGCCCGTCGCGCGCCGCTGTCGGCGGATAACTCGCAGCTGTTCCTGTTCAATTCGAAAGCCAAATGGGCACCGGGTGGGCCGCCGCCGAAGGGGGTGTGACCACGGGTTTTGCGATCAGCCACCACCCACCCCCTGTAGGAGCGAGCCTGCTCGCGATGAGCCTGAGGGCACCGCGCTCCTCCAGATTGAACGCGTCATCGTTGACGACCATCGCGAGCAGGCTCGTTCCTACAGGGTATGTGTGTGGAGGTTAATTATGAGTCATGCCGATTTTCCACTGTGCCTGCTGGACGATTTGCACGAAGGCCAGGCCCGCGGATTCGATCCGTTGCAGCGCGGCAAGGACAGTGTCTTTGCCCTGATTCACCAAGGACAGCCAAGGATTTACCGCAACAGCTGCCCCCATCTGGACGTGCGCCTGGAGTACCGCAAGGACCGGTTTTTATCCGCAGACGGCCAGTTGATCGTCTGTTACGCCCACGGTGCGCAGTTCCTGCCGGGGACCGGGGAATGCGTCTACGGCCCTTGTCTCGGGCAACAACTGGAGGCGTTGCCGTGGCGGGTGGAGGAGGGCTGGCTGGTGGTGCGGATGCCGGTCGTGGAGACAAATCCGCCGCCGTTTGAGGTATCGCGTTTGCAGATACATCACATCCCTACTCGCGATTAGTCAAATCCCTGCTTTGCCGGGAAGCTGGACCCAACGACGCAGTGCCCGACGCTGCAGCGAACCACAAGAATAAAAAGTGAGAACCCCATGAATGCAGTGAGCAAAGTTCTGATTGTCGGCGGTGGCATTGGCGGCCTGTGTGCGGCCATCGCCTTGCGGCGCAAGGGCATTGAGGTCGATCTGGTCGAGCTTAAGTCGGAGTGGACGGTGTACGGCGTCGGCATCATCCAGCAGAGCAACGTGGTCCGCGAGATGGCCAAGCTCGGCGTGCTCGACGGCTATCTCGACGCCGCCTACGCCTTCGAAGACGTCGCCATCTACGGCCCGGCCGGCCAACAACTGGCGCGCATCCCGGGGCAGCGCCTGGCAGGCCCGGAGTACCCGGCCAACGTTGGCATCTCACGCCTGGCACTGCACAACGTGCTCTGCGAAACCACCCTGCAACTCGGCGCCCAGGTGCGTCTGGGTCTTAGCGTTGAAACCCTCGACGAACGTGGCGACAAGGTCGACGTCCTGTTCACCGATGGCAGCCGCGCGGAGTACGACCTGGTGGTCGGCGCCGATGGCCTGTTCTCGAAAGTTCGCGGCCTGATCTTTGGCGACACCTACAAGCCGCGCTTCACCGGCCAATCGGTGTGGCGCTACAACTTCCCGCGTGCGCCGCAGATCGATCACCTGGCCAACTACCAGAGCGCCGAAGGCAATGCCGGTCTGGTGCCCTTGGCCGGTGACCTGATGTACCTGTTCCTGACCTCCCACGAACCGACCAACCCATGGATGGACCCAGCCACCCTGGCCGAGCAGATGCGCCAGCGCCTGCAGGGCTTCAGCGGCCTGATCGGCGAATTGCGCGAGCAAATCAGCGACAGCAGCCAGGTGGTCTACAAGCCGATGGAAGTGGTGTTCGTCAACGAGCCCTGGTACCGCGGGCGGGTGCTGCTGATCGGTGACGCCGCCCACGCCACCACCCCGCACCTCGGCCAGGGCGCCGGCATGGCCATCGAAGACGCCATCGTCCTCAGCGAAGAGCTGACCGCCGGCGGCGACGTCGAGCAGCAGCTGCAGCGCTTTATGGCGCGGCGTTTCGAGCGCTGCAAGTACATCAGCGAAAGCTCGATCCTCGCCGGCGACAAGGAAATGCAACACGACCGCGAGTTCGACCGCATCGGCCTGGTCAAGCAGATGCTCGCCCGGACGGCGGAGCCGATCTGATTCGGCACAGCCCTCCACCCACAGCAGTTACCACTATAAAAACAAGAGGTTAACGCGATGGTTAGTTCCCCGACTGCGACGCTTGCGCGCCGCCCGGTCTGCACGTCTGCACCCTTTGCTTTCAGTCTGGCCGCCGCCCTGGTGCTGTGCAGCCAGGCCGCACAGGCCTTCCAGGTCGACACCGGCAATCCGGATTTCAAGCTGCGCTGGGATAACACGGTTAAGTACAGCGCGGCCTGGCGCACCCAGAATCCCAGCCACAAACTGACTGAAGGGCAGGTGGCGCTGAACCAGGACGACGGCGATCGGGCTTTCGAAAAAGGCCTGATCTCCAACCGTACCGACATCCTCTCCGAGCTGGACATGTCGTTTAAAAACGTCGGCGCGCGCCTCAGTGGCGCCGCCTGGTACGACACCGTCTATCAGGACGATAACGACAACGACAATCCGGCGCGGGCCAACGCCCGCTCGGTGGGTTACGACCAGTTCACCGACGACACCCGTCACCTGCATGGCGGCGACGGCGAATTGCTGGATGCCTTCGTCTACTGGAACGGCGAACTGGCCGAGCACGCCACCTCGTTCCGCGCTGGTCGCCACGGACTGGTCTGGGGCGAAAGCCTGTTCTTCGGTGCCAACGGCATTGCCGGTGGCATGAGCCCGGTGGACGTGGTCAAGGCGCAGTCGGTGCCCAACACCCAGTTCAAGGAAATCACCCGCCCAGTCAATCAACTCTCGGGTACTTTCCAGCTCACTGACGACGTGTCACTTGGCGCCTACTACCAGCTCGAATGGGAGCAGACCCGCCTGCCGGGTGCCGGCAGCTACTTCTCCACCAGCGACACCATTGGCGAAGGCAACGAACGGCTGATCGTCGGCGCGCCATTCCCGGCATTCCTCGGCGGCAATCCAGGCAGCCCGGCGGCGTTCTTCCACGGCAACGACAAGGAAGCGCGCAGCTCGGGGCAGGGCGGCCTGCAGTTGAAGTACAACGCCGAGACGGTGGAGTACGGCCTGTACGCGATCCAGTACCACGACAAGACGCCCAAACTGTACCTGCGACCCTCTACCGGTGCGCCGAACTTCAGCACCGGGCAGATCGGCGAGTATTACTGGGTCTATCCGGAAGACATCCGAGCCTTCGGCGCCAGCTTTTCCACCACGGTCGAGGAGTACAGCTTCGCCGGTGAAGCCTCGATGCGCTGGAACATGCCGCTGGTGTCCAACGGCCAGACCGTGCTGCCCGGGGTCGAAGCCGACAACGACGATCACCCGCTGTACGCCGTCGGCCGCACCGCCCACGTCAACCTCAACGTGCTGGCGTCGTTCGGTCCCAACTTCATCGCCAGGGAGTCCGGCCTGGTCGGCGAAATCGCCTGGAACCGCCTGCTCAGCGTCACCAAAAACCGTGAGGCACTGGACCCCGGCGCCACCGATGACGGCCTCGGTTTCAAGGTGGTCTACACCCCGACCTACCGGCAGTTTTTCTCCGGCGTCGACATCAGTCTGCCGGTCGGCCTCAGCTACTTCCCCCTGGGCAAGTCGGCGGTGGTTAGCACCTTCGGCGCCGATCGCGGCGGCGACATGAACATCGGCATCACCGCCACCTACCTCGACCGGGTCACCGCCGGCCTCACTTACACCCACTACTACGGCCCTGAGGACACCAACCTCAACGGCGTCAGCCAGTTCAATTTCAAGCAAGCGCTGAAAGACCGGGACTACCTGGCCTTCTCCATCAAGACCACGTTTTAAGAGGACTTGCGCATGACCCATAACAATAAATTCGGGGCGTTCAAGCTCAGGACCCTGTGCTTTGCCTTGCTCGGCAGCCTGACCCTGTGCAGCCAGATGACCCTGGCGGCGACGGCTGAAGACGCAGCCAAACTGTCGAAAAACCTGACCCCGTTCGGCGCCGAACGCGCCGGCAACGCCGATGGCTCGATCCCGGCCTGGGACGGCGGCTACACCAAGGTCGACCCGTCTTTCAAAGAGGGCGGCAAGCGTTCCGACCCGTTCGCTGCCGACAAACCGCTGTTCAGCATCACCTCGAAAAACCTCGCGCAGTACGCCGGCAAGCTCAGCGCCGGCACCCTGGAAATGTTCAAGCGTTTCCCTGACACCTACCGCATCGACGTCTATCAGACCCGGCGCACCGCCGCCGCGCCGCAGTGGGTCTACGACAACACACTGAAAAACGCGACCCGCGCCAAACTGGTGGAGAGCAGCGCCGGGCCGGTGCCCGAAGGGGCCTATGGCGGCATCCCGTTCCCGATCCCGCAGAACGGCGCCGAAGCCATGTGGAACCACGTCCTCAACTGGCGCGGCACTTCGATTTCGATGCACTTCCGTCACTACCTGATGACCGCCGATGGCAAGCAGGTGATGACCACCGACGGCCAGGCCATCCAGGAAATGCCCTACTACTACCAGGACGGCACGCCGGAATCCTTCGCCGGTGACTACTGGTTGTTCCGCCTGCTCAACGTCGGCCCGCCGTTGCGTGCCGGCGAGCAGATCATGGGCCGCACCAATATCAATGGCGACCTGTCCCAGGCCCACGTCTATCTGACCGGGCAACGCCGCGTGCGCAAGCTGCCGAATGCCTGCTGCGACACGCCGACGCCGGCGACTGCCGGGGTCATGTCGTTCGATGAATTGAGCGTGTTCCAGGGCCGTATGGACCGCTTCAACTGGAAGCTGGTGGGCAAGCAGGAGATGTACATCCCCTACAACACCAACAAGGTGCAGGCAGCGGCGAAACCCGAAGACCTGTTCCTCGCCCACCACCTGAACCCGGATTACGTGCGCTGGGAACTGCACCGCGTGTGGGTGGTTGAAGCCGATCTGGCGCCGGGCAAGCGTCACCAGTTGCCGAAGGGCCGCTACTACCTCGACGAAGACACCTGGCAAGCCATGCTCGGCGACCGCTGGGACGCCAACGGCCAACTGGCCAAGACCCTGTGGTCCTTGCCGGCGGTCCTGCCTGACCTGCCAGCCCAGGCGCAATTGTCCTCGGGCTTCTACGACCTGACCTCCGGCGCCTGGTTTATCCAGAACGTCTACACCGGCCTGCCAGAGCAGTACGGCCTGGTCGATCGCTACCGCGCTTCCGAGTTCTCGCCAGCGGCGATGGCGGGTGCCGGGGTTCGATGAGTGTCCGGGCGGATCGCGGCGGGTACGGCGCGATCCGCTTTCAATCGGTTTTTCGAGGTGGGTATGAACAGAATTTGTCGGCGCGTGGGGCGGCTGCTCTGGCGTGTGGCGCTGCCTTTGATCTTGCCAATGGGCCTGGCGCAGGCCGCGGCGGTGGGCGACGCGCTCGCCACCCCGGCGATGCAGGCACCGCAGGCGACGTCCGCGGTGCTGCTGGACCTGGCCCGTGCCGGCGCGCGGCTGGTGGCGGTGGGGGAGCGGGGCATCGTCCTGCTGTCCGATGACAACGGCCTGAGTTGGCGCCAGGCGGCGGTGCCGGTGTCGGTCAGCCTGACGGCGGTGCAGTTTGTCGACGCCGAGCAAGGTTGGGCGGTGGGGCACGGCGGTGTGGTGCTCGCCACCCGCGATGGCGGTGAACACTGGCGGGTGCAGTTGGACGGGGTGCGTGCAGCGCAACTCGAACTGGCCGCCGCCACCGAGGAACTGCCCAAGGCCAGCGACCAGGACGCTGCCAGCGCCCGCCTGCAAACCGCCGAGCGGCTGGTGGCCGAAGGCGCTGACAAACCGTTTCTCGCCCTGCAATTCATTGACGCCCAACACGGCCTGATTGTCGGCGCCTACGGCCTGGCCCTGCGCACCGAGGATGGCGGCAACAGCTGGCACTCGCTGATGGGCCAGATCGACAACCCCATGGGCGCGCACCTGTCGGCCATCGCCCAGCAAGGCGAGCACTGGTTCCTCGCTGGCGAACAGGGTTTTCTGGCCCGTTCCGGTGATGGCGGGCACTCGTTCAGCCAGTTGCAAAGCCCGTACCCGGGGAGTTTCTTCACCCTGCAACTGCGCGATGACGGTGTGCTGCTGGTGGCCGGCCTCAAGGGCAATGCCTTTGCTTCCAGCGACCTTGGCCAGAGCTTCCAGCCTGTGCCGGTGAACATGCCGGTGTCGTTCAGCGATGCCATCCGCAGCGCCGACGGCCAACTGCTGCTGGTCAATCAGAGCGGCGCGCTGTTTCGCACCAGCGGTCAACCTGGCGCCTTGCTCCAGCCTTACGGCAAGCCTTTGGGCAAGCCCGTCGCCAGCGTGATCGAGGCCGCCGACGGCAGCCTGACCCTGGCTGGTTTCACTGGACTGACGCGCCTGCCGCCGTCCGTCACCACCGCTTCGGAGTGAGTCATGAAGTCTTTCGACAACGCCACGGCCAGCCTGGCGAATTTCGATCCACGCTCCGGCTCGGTGGTCGAGCGCACGCTGTTCAACCACCGCCTGTGGGTGTTGCTGGTGTGTGTGCTGACCACCCTGGTGCTGGGTTATCAAGCGACCCGGATCGAGCTCAACGCCAGCTTCGAGAAAATGATCCCGACCCAGCAACCCTACATTGCCAACTACCTTGAGCATCAGAAGCAGCTCACTGGCCTCGGTAATGCGCTGCGCATCGTGGTCGCCAACCGTCAGGGCTCGATCTACGACGCCGAATACCTGAAGACCCTGCAGGCCCTGAGCGACAAGCTGTACCTGCTGCCGGGCGTCGATCGTGCCTACATGAAATCGCTGTGGACCCCGGCCACCCGCTGGGTCGCGGTCACCGAGGACGGCCTCGATGGCGGCCCGGTGATCCCCGACGACTACAGCGGCAGCGCCGCCAACCTCGAAGCCTTGAAGCGCAACGTGCAGCGCTCCAATGAGCTCGGGCAACTGGTGGCTTTCGACCAGACCTCAAGCATCATCTACGTGCCGCTGCTGGCCACAACCGCTGACGGTAAGCCGCTGGATTACGCGGTGTTGTCAGGGCAACTGGAGAGCCTGCGCAGCACTTATCAAAACGCCAATATCGACATCCATATCACCGGCTTCGCGAAGAAAGTCGGCGACCTGATCGATGGCTTGAAGCAGATCCTGCTGTTCTTCGCCGTGGCGATCCTGATCACCACGGCCGTGCTCTACTGGTACACCCGCTGCCTGCGCAGCACCCTGCTGGTGGTGCTCTGCTCGCTGGTGGCGGTGGTCTGGCAGCTCGGTTTGTTGCCCTTGCTCGACTACCAGCTGGACCCGTATTCGGTGCTGGTGCCGTTCCTGGTGTTCGCCATCGGCATGAGCCACGGCGCGCAGAAAATGAACGGCATCATGCAGGACATCGGGCGCGGCATGCACCGGGTGGTGGCGGCGCGCTTTACCTTCCGCCGGTTGTTCCTCGCCGGGCTGACCGCGCTGCTGTGTGACGCGGTGGGCTTTGCGGTGCTGATGCTGATCAAGATCCAGGTGATCCAGGACCTGGCGGTGATCGCCAGCATCGGCGTCGCGGTGCTGATCTTCACCAACCTGATCCTGCTACCGGTGTTGCTCTCCTATGTCGGCGTTTCACCCCGCGCGGCGCAGCTGAGCCTGAAGAGCGAACAGGCCGAGCAGGGCGGCCAGGTACGCCATGCGTTCTGGCGCTTTCTCGACCTGTTCACCCAGCGTCGCTGGGCCAGCCTGTGCATCGCCATCAGCCTGGCGCTGGCCGCCCTGGGTTTCATTGTCAGCCTGCAACTGAAAATCGGTGACCTCGACGCCGGCGCCCCGGAGCTGCGCGCCGACTCGCGCTACAACCAGGATGACGCCTACCTGACCCGGCACTACGGCGCCAGCAGCGACCTGTTCGCGGTGATGGTCAAGACCCCGGCCGGCAGCTGTGCCCGCTACGACATCCTCGCCAAGGTCGATGCCCTGGATTGGCAGCTGCGCGCGTTGCCGGGTGTCGATTCGACCAACTCGCTGGCGCTGCTCAACCGGCGCATGCTGGTCGGCCTCAGCGAAGGTAACCCCAAGTGGTACGAGCTGCAGAACAACCAGGCGATGCTCAACATGATCACCGCCAGTGCGCCACGCGGCCTGTACAACGAAGACTGCAGCCTGCTGACCCAGTACGCCTACCTCACCGACCACAAGGCCGAAACCCTGACCCGGCTGGTCGAACATGTGGAAAAATTTGCCGCGGCGAACAACACCGCCGAGGTGCAGTTCCTTCTCGCCGCCGGTAACGCCGGGATCGAAGCCGCGACCAATATTGTGGTCAAGCAGGCCAACCGCGAGATGCTGGTGTGGGTCTACGGCGCGGTGATCGTGCTGTGCCTGATCACCTTCCGCTCCTGGCGCGCGACCCTGTGTGCGGTGATTCCGCTGATGCTCACCTCGATCCTCTGCGAGGCGCTGATGGTCTGGCTGAACATCGGGGTCAAGGTCGCCACGCTGCCGGTCATCGCCCTGGGCGTGGGCATTGGCGTCGACTATGCGCTGTACGTGATGAGCATCCTGCTCAGCCATCTGCGCCAGGGCGCGAGCCTGTCCGAGGCCTATTACCGGGCACTGGTGTCCACCGGCAAAGTGGTGATGCTGACCGGTATCACCCTGGCAATCGGCGTCGCCACCTGGATCTTCTCACCCATCAAATTCCAGGCCGACATGGGCGTGCTGCTGGCGTTCATGTTCGTCTGGAACATGGTCGGCGCGCTGCTGTTGCTGCCGGCGCTGGCCTACTTCCTGTTGCCGGTGCGCCGTGAGGCAACCGTCACGGTAGACAACCCCAGCGTTTCTGAAGCGGCAACCGTCGCCCCTGTCCATCACTCGCGTATCTCGGAGCCGTGCCATGCCCGCTAATGCCGTTATAGAAAGCCCGAGCCGCCAGGCCGGCTGGCCGCAGTCGCTGCTGTTGCTGCTGGGCAGCTGTCTGCCGGTGCTGGGCGCAGTGTTGCTGGCCCCGGTGTTGCCAAGGATGCAAGCGCATTTTGCCGAAGTGCCGGGCAGTGCGGTGCTGGTGCCGGTGGTGTTGACCTTGCCGGCGCTGGTGATTGCCTTGCTGGCGCCATTTGCCGGGATCATCGCCGACCGCCTCGGGCGCAAGCCGCTGCTGTTGGCGAGCATGCTGCTGTACGTGCTCTGCGGCGTACTGCCGCTGTGGCTCGAGTCGCTGCCGGCAATCGTCCTCAGCCGCGCCGGCATCGGCCTGGCCGAGGCGGGGATCATGACCTGTTGCACCACGCTGATGGGCGACTACTACAGCGGCGCTCGACGTGAGCGTTTGTTTGCCCTGCAAATGGTCGCCACCTCGCTGTCGGCGGCGGTGTTTATCGCCCTCGGCGGATTCCTCGGGCAAAACGATTGGCGCACACCGTTTGCCTTGTACGCCGTCGGCCTGGTGTTCCTGCCGCTGATGGCCTGGCTGCTGTGGGAGCCGCAGGCTCGTGTGCAGTCAGCGCAAACGATGCCGGTGGCAGCTCGGTTTCCATGGCGTGCACTTGCACCCTTGTACGGGCTGTCGCTACTGGCCGGCCTGAGCCTGTTCATCGTTCCGGTGCAGGCCGGCTACCTGCTAAACCTGCTGCACGTCGATGCGCCGGAGCAGATCGGCATGACCATGGGTGCCAACCAACTGGGGGTGCTGATCGGCGCCCTGAGTTTCCGTCTGCTCAGCGGCCTGCGTGGCCAGTACCTGCTGCTGATTGCCTATGTGCTGGCAGGCCTCGGCGGCTTGCTCATGGCCAACGCCCAGAGCCACGTGCAGGTGGTGGTCGCCGTGACCATCAACGGCCTGGGCATCGGCCTGATGTTGCCGACCTTGATCACCTGGATCATGGCCCAGGTGAGCTTCCACCAGCGCGGTCGGGCGGCTGGTTGCTTCACTGCGGCGATCTTCGCCGGCGAATTCATCAGCCCGCTGGTGGTGCTCGGCATCACCCATGGCGAGGCTGCGGTGCTGCCTTTTGCCTTGGCCATCATCGGCGGGCTGCAACTGCTGGTGGCGCTGGTTTGCCTGGCGCTGCCGCGACTCGCGGGCCTGGCGCAGCGCACGAATGTTGATGTCGGTGGCTCGACCATCGGCAACGGAAATTGAACGAGGATTTTCCATGCAAGCGCTTCCCGAATTCAAACGCGTGGTCACCGGTCACAACCAGCAGGGCCTGGCCATCGTCGCCAGCACCGGCCCGACGCCCAACGTATTCCCGCTGTCGGCGGTGCCCGGCACGGTGTTTCATGAACTGTGGAACAGCAGCGCCAGCCCGGTGCCGCTGGACAACGCCAGCGACCCCACCAGCAAACCCCTGCAACTCAGCCCTGGGCCCCAGGGCAGCGTGATCCGCGTGGTGGATATTCCGCCGGACAGCGTGCAGAACCAGGTCAGCGCCGAGGAGGCCGCCGCCGTCTTCGCCGAAATCGGCCAGTCCCACGCCGGCACCGGCCAGGCCAATTCACGGCACAAATTGATGCACCGCACCGAGACCCTCGACTACGGCATCGTCACCGAGGGTGAAGTGTGGCTGGTGCTCGACGAGGAAGAGGTGCACCTCAAGCGCGGTGACGTGGTGGTGCAACGCGGCACCAACCACGCCTGGAGCAACCGCACCGACGCCATGGCGCGCATGGTGTTCATCCTGCTCGACGGCCGCTATGCCGCCGAATTGAACGACCGCCTGGGAGCCTCGGCATGAAACTCGCTACCTTGAAAAATGCCACCCGTGATGGACGTCTGGTGGTGGTTTCCCGGGATCACGCCTGGGCTTTGGACGCCAGTAGCGTCGCGCCGACCCTGCAATACGCCATCGAACACTGGAGCGACTGCGAGCCGCGCCTGCAGGCCTTGTCTCGCCAGTTGAACGATGGCGCAGCACCAGATGCCTTCGCCTTCGATCCGGCGCAGGCCATGGCGCCCTTGCCACGCGCCTACCAGTGGTGCGACGGCTCGGCCTTCCTCAGCCATGGCGCACTGATGCAAAAAGCCTTCAACCTCGACCCCATCGATGGCGCCGAAAGTACGCCGCTGATGTACCAGGGCGCCGGTGACGACTTCATCGGCCCGCGTGACGAGATCGCGCTGCCGAGCGAAAGCCAGGGCATCGATTTCGAAGGCGAGTTCGTGGTGCTGGTGGATGACGTGCCGCTGGGCTGCGATGCGCAAACCGCGTTGCAGCACATCAAGCTGGTGCTGCAGATCAACGACGTCAGCCTGCGTGCCCTGGCCCCCCGGGAAATGCGCACCGGCTTCGGTTTCCTCCAGGCCAAGCCGTCATCCAGTTTCGCGCCGCTGGCGATTACCCCGGACGAACTGGGCGAAGCCTGGTACGACGGCCGGGTGCACCTGCCATTGCAGGTGCACTGGAACGGTGAGTGGTTCGGCCATCCCCACGGCGGGCAAATGAACTTCGATTTCGGCCAACTGATCGCCCATGCGGCGCTGACTCGTCGCCTCGGCGCGGGCACCTTGATCGGCTCCGGCACGGTGTCGAATGCCGAACGCAGCGCCGGCTCGGCGTGCATTGCCGAGCGCCGGGCAATCGAGATGATCGAACACGGCAGCCCACGCACCGGTTTCATGCGCTTTGGTGACCGGGTGCATATGGATGTGCTGGGCAGCGACGGCCAGTCGTTGTTCGGCGCCATCGATCAATGCGTCGTCCAGGCCCGGGGCTGAGGAGCCGCTTATGCGAGTGTTGATTACCGGCGCCAATGGTTTTGTCGGTCGCGAACTGGTGCGCTGCCTGTTGGCGCGTGGCAGCCTGCGTGGACAGCCGATTGACGCCTTGCTGGTGCTGGATCGCGACCTCCACGGCCTGCCGGATGACACCCGAGTGCGCCGGCATTTCGGCAGCGTCACCGATCCGGCGTTGATGCGCCGGGTGCTGGCCGATGGCATAGACGTCGTGTTCCATCTGGTGAGCATCCCCGGCGGCGCGGCGGAAGAGCAATACGACCTCGGCTATCAGGTCAATCTGTTGGCCAGCCTGGAACTGCTCAACCAACTGCGCAACAAGCGTCGGCCGCCGGTGCTGGTGTACGCCAGCAGCGTCGCGGTGTATGGCGGGCAGTTGCCGGCGCGGATGAGCGAGAGCGCCGAACTGCGACCGGAACTGTCCTATGGCGCCCACAAGGCCATGGTCGAATGCGCGATCAATGACCTGGCCCGGCGCGGCGAGGTCGATGGCCGAGCGTTGCGCCTGCCGGGCATCGTCGCCCGGCCCCGCGAGCCCAATGGCCTGCGCTCGGCGTTCATGAGCGACCTGATGTGGGCTTTTGCCGAGGGCGAGGCTTATTGCTGCCCGGTGTCGCCGCAAGCCACCGCCTGGTGGATGTCGGCGCGCTGCTGCGTAAACAACCTGATCCACGCCGCCGAGTTGGACGGCGCGGTGTTGGGCCCACAGCGGGTGTGGCAGCTGCCGGTGTTGCAGTTGTCCATCGCCCAAGTGATCGACGCCCTGGCCGAACGCTACGGCGAGGAACGCCGCACACGGATCAGTTTCGGCCCTGACGCCGGGCTTGAAGCCTTGTTCGGCAAGATGCCCGCTTTGAAAACCCCGCACGCCCGCGCCGCCGGCTTCCAGCACGACCGCAACGCCACCGCCCTGGTACGCAACGCCCTTAATCCCGCGGCCCCCAAACACTTGCCGCTGACCGGAGAGACCCTTGATGTCACTGCCAAACACGCGTAAACGCCGCCTCGTTGACCTGTCGGTGACCCTCGACAACAACCCCTACACCGATCCGCCGCCGCTGCTGCCGAAGATCGACTACATGGATCACCAGCAGGGCTGGCCGGAAATGGCCGCGATGTTCCCGGGCCTGCAATTGGAACAGATGCCGGGCAACGAATCCTGGGCTGCCGAGCGCCTGCAGATCACCACCCACAGCGGCACGCACATGGACGCACCCTGGCATTACGCGTCGACCACCGACGGCGGCCAACCGGCCTTCGGTATCGACGAGTTGCCGCTGGACTGGTGCCTGCAACCGGGAGTTAAGCTGGACTTCCGGCATATGGAAGATGGGCATGTGGTCACCGCCGTCGAAATCGAAGCCGAGCTGGCGCGCATCGGCCATGAGCTGCAGCCGCTGGACATCGTGCTGGTCAACACCCGCGCCGGCGCGCTGTTCGGCCAGCCGGGCTACCTCGATGCTGGCGTGGGTATTGGTCGTGAAGCGACGATGTACCTGCTGGAACGTGGGGTACGGGTGGTCGGCACCGACGCCTGGAGTTGGGACGCGCCGTTCAAGTACACCCGCGAGCGTTTCGCCGCCAACGGCGACGCCTCGATCATCTGGGAAGGACACAAGGCCGGGCGCGATATCGGTTACGGGCAGATGGAAAAACTGGCTAACCTTGAGGCCTTGCCGGCCAGTGGTTTCCAGGTCTCGTGCTTCCCCTACAAGATCAAGCATGCGTCAGCCGGGTTTGTCCGGGCGGTGGCGATTTTCGAAGAGTAGGGCGCGCATCAGCCTTTGATCAAAAGTATAAGAAGAGAGAACCCATGGCTCGTTTGCCTCTGCCTCACACCTTGCTGACCGCCGCGCTGGCGTTGACCAGCAGCCTGGCCCTGGCGGCCTCGGCACCACCGAACATCCTGCTGATCGTCGCCGATGACCTGGGTTACTCGGACCTCGGCAGCTACGGCGGCGATATCAACACCCCGACCCTGGATAAACTGGCCAGGGACGGGCTGCAATTCACCAATATGTACGCCGCGCCGACCTGTTCGATTACCCGTTCGATGCTGATGTCCGGCACCGACAACCACCTGGTCGGCCTTGGCACCATGGCTGAGGCGCTGCAGCCTTTCCAGCGTGGCAAGCCGGGTTACGAGGGCTATCTGAATCCTCAGGCCTACTCGATTGCCGAGCTGCTGCAGCAGGGCGGCTACAGTACGTCGATGGTCGGCAAATGGCACCTGGGTCTGGAAGCCGATCAGGGTCCGGATAAACGGGGTTTCCAACAATCTTTCACCTTGCTTGAAGGCGGAGCGCCGCACTTCAAACCAGCGACTGTCGACCCGGCCAAAATCGAACAGGTGCACTACCGCGAAAACGGCCAGACCGTGGCGTTGCCGGAGAATTTCTATTCCTCGGACTTCTACACCGACAAGCTGATCAGCTACCTGCAGAACAGCAAAAAGGACGGCAAACCCTTCTTCGCCTACGCCGCGTTCACCGCGCCGCACTGGCCGTTGCAAGCGCCCAAGGAATACCTCGACAAGTACCAGGGCCGCTTCGATCAGGGTTATGACAGCGTGCGCCTGGCGCGTATCGAGCGGATGAAAAACCTCGGCGTCCTCGCCAGTGATGCCCAGCCCGCCAAGCCTTTGCCGGTCAATCCGAAACTGCCGGGCTGGGATCAACTGACTCCGGAACAGCAGAAGCTCGAAGCGCGGAAAATGGAAATCTACGCCGCCATGGTCGACAACCTCGACCACAACATCGGTCGCCTGGTGGACTATCTGCGTCAGAGCGGACAGTACGACAACACCCTGATCGTGTTCATGTCGGACAACGGCGCGGCAGGCGAGAACCACAGCCAGTTCTATCCGCTTGGCGCTCATACCGACAACAGCCTCGCCAACCTTGGGAAGAAGGGTTCGCAAATCGACTACGGCCTGCGCTGGGCCGAAGTCAGCGCCGCGCCGTTCCACCTGTTCAAAGGCACTACTGCCGAGGGTGGCATCAGCGTGCCGGCTATTGTCCAGTTGCCCAAGGCTATGAGTCGGCAAGGTATCGAACGCGGCATCGCAAGGGTTGACGATTTGGCGCCGACCTTTCTTGAGGTAGCGGGGATTGCCCAGCCACAGGTTGCAGGCAAACACCCGATCACCGGTAAATCGATGCTGCCGCTGCTGGCTGGCAAAGGCAGTCCGCACAGTGACGGGCGTCTGGCCGGGGAGCTATTCGGTAACGCCTATTACCGCGAAGGCAATCTGAAGCTGGTAGGCATGCGTCCGCAGGCGGGGTTCGGCGATAACGCCCAGCCGTTGCAATGGCAGCTGTTTGATCTGGCACGCGATCGCGGCGAGACCACGGATCTGGCGGCCGCGCAGCCGGACACGGTGGAGCGGCTCAAGGCCGAGTGGATGAAGTATGCGCAGGAGGTGGGCGTGGTGTTTGCGCCGCGCTGAACGCGATTCTTGTGATCGCTCCAAACCCCTGTGGGAGCTGGCTTGAAGCGAAGAGGGGGTGTCAGCCACCGATGATGTCGGCTGTGCCGCCGCCTTCGCCAGCAAGCTGGCGCCTACAAGTGTGATCAACCACATACACCTTGTGGGAACAGCTCGGGCGGCGCTCCCATAGGGTTGGTCGATCACAAGATCAGCGTCCACTGCTGCAGGGTGTCAGCCAACTGACTTCAACGGAATTGGCCCTTGCAGGCGATTCAGCATGGTTGCGCAGTACCAGTCATCGAACTGGCATACGCCGGTTTCCGCCGTTTCGGAATAAGGGCCTGGCTCGTAGGACGGCGAGGTCACGCCACGCTGGGTGCCTTCGACCAGGGTGCGGTCCTGATCGTTGGTGGCGATCCAGACTTTGGTCAGCCGATCGATATCATAGTCGACACCTTCCACCGCATCCTTGTGCACCAGCCATTTGGTGGTGACCATGGTCTGCGTGGCGCTGATCGGCAACACCCGGAAGCTCAATGCGTGGTCGCCGAGGAAGTGATTCCAGGTCGACGGATAGTTGAAGTAGAGCAGGGCGCCGATATCGGCTTCGCCGCTTTTGTCCAGGCGGCTGGTGACCGCAGGCTTGCCGTCCATGGTGTAGCTCACCGCGCCTTTGGACAGCGGAATGCGGGTCATCCGGTATTGGCCATTGATGTCCATCACCAGGCGGCTCGGCAGGCCGGCTTTTTCGCACTTGTTCCAGTAGGCGGAGAGTTCCGGATCATCATCGCCGCTGGTGCCGCCCACTGAGAGGTTGTCAACGAACGATTGCAGCAGTTCGGGATGCGAGCCGTCGCAGTGGTAGCACTCACGGTTGTTCTCGAACACCAGCTTCCAGTTACCACGTTCGATGATGCTCGACTCGAATGCGACTTTGCAGTCATCCAGATTGTGCGGGGCAACGAAGGGGGCGACGGCGCTGCGGAAGGGTTCGAAGTCCGGTGCCTTGGTCGCCACACAGACGTAAATAAAGGTGTGGACGATTTCGCAGTGCACGCTTTTCAGGTTGTATTGGCTCTTGTCGAAATCCTGGCCCATGTTGCCGGCAAACAGCAGGTTGCCATCCAGCTCGTAGGTCCACTTGTGGTAGGGGCAAACCATCTTCGCGACTTTGCCGTGATCGGCCTCGCAGACCTTGGCGCCACGGTGGCGGCAAGCGTTGTGGAAGGCGCGTACCTGGCCATCCTTGCTGCGTACAACGACGACCGGGTAATCGCCGACTTGCAGGGTGAAGTACTGGCCGGGTTTTTCGAGTTCAAAGGTGTGCCCGGCGAAAATCCAGTCACGATGCCAGATGTGCTCAAGGTCCTGGCGATAGACGTCCTCACTGCTGTACAGCGCGCCCGGGAGGGAATGCCAGGCTTTGCGTTGGGAAATCAGCTTATAAACGGTTTCTTTGTTATCCATCTTATCCTCCCAGGATATATACCTTGAGCGGTCACCTTTGAAGGTGACTTATATTGTTTTCAACTGACTCATCAAGTTGCCGCCTGGCTCGATCGGCTACCGGTCACGATGGGCGCAGCCTATATCGGCCGCGCCGGGCGCCACAAACGACATTTAGGGGAGGCAATCCATGATGTGTAGTTATCGGTTGGACCCTAAATCAATCCACTGCATCAAACAGCGGAGCCAGGGCGGTAATAGCTGACGCTGCATGATCGAGCTGAGTGATCGCCTGTTTCACCGCCAGGCTTCTTTTCTGCCCGAGACCGACAGAGAACAGGTCAAATTTCTGATCCAACTCTTCGGCGCTCAACGCGGTATGCGGGTCGCCTTTGGCGGCGGTAGTTGGGCTGATGAGCACCGTGCCGTTCTTCAGTGTCAGGGTCAGGCGCGAGAGGATTTCGTCCGGGAATCGCGCCGAGATATCGGCGGCTTCGACGATCTCGATTCGTGCGCTCATGGACAGAATGTCGGGCGCGGTAATGGCTGCGCCGGTGACTTCTTCCGGGCCGAGCTTGCCCCTGACGATCAGTGCCGCGAGCGGGAAAGCCAGTGCGTATTGGGCTTGATCGGCGTTGGACGGGGTGTGGCCTTGCAAGCACATCGACTCGTAGAAAGTCTCTACACGCAGGGTTTCGATCGACTGCGCGTCAACTTCAGGGTGCTCGTGCTGCAGCGCCAGCATGGCGGTCAGCGCCGGCTGCGCCCAGCGGCAGACGGGCCAGGGTTTGAAGTACTGGCTATCGATCTCCCAGCGCTGGCCGATGTCGCGCCAATGCTCGGCGACGCTCGGGTCTTCCACGGTTTCGGCGGGCGCACCGGTCAGGCCTTCCCGGGCCATCAGCAGCGCATTCAGACCGACGAAGGCGCCGGCGCCGTGGGCATCGCGCAGCATGGTCGGGGCCTGAACCACTCGCATCATCGGGCAACGAGCGCTGAAGTATTCGGCGATGCCCAGGGCGTGGCGGAATGTTTGTTCATCGAAACCCAGCAAGCGCGAGCCGGCGCAGACCACACCGATTGCAGAGAAGCCACCCGAGGCGTGATAGGTCGCAGACGTGGCCATCAACGCGACGCCAGCGCGCAGGCCAGTCTCGTAGCCGATGCACAGTGCGCTGAGAAACTCATGGCCGCTGATGGCTTTGCCTTGGGCGTGCAGGGCGTCGGCAAGTGCCAGCAGGGCGGGTACGACGGTGGCGCCGGCATGGCCCTTGGACAGGAAGTGGCCTTCATGGGCGTCCAGGCTGTCGGCGGAAAAGCCACCGGCCCACGCCGCGCCCAGCACATTGACCCGCCGGCCATCGAACACCATCCGGCTGGTATAGGCCCCGGCCGGGTAGTGCAGCGTGGCGAAGCGCCGCATCAGTTGGCTGGTGTCATTGCCCGCCGCGCCGGCCATGACCCCGACGATATCGAGCAGGCTGTTCTTGAGGATTTGTCGGGTCTTGGGCGGGGCGTCGAGGAAATCAAAGTCGTGGCAGAAGTGGAAAAGTGACATTAAAGCAGTCCTTCCTGTGGTTGGGCCCGCTTAACAATGGGCCACAGGAGGGGATGGTTCTAGCAACTTTTTGGTAGAGCAATTGATAACCAAAACGGATGGAAAGATCGCTCCCACAGGTATCATGTATCGCCATTACCGGCGTGGAAATTTTGAGAGGATCCATTCCCGGAATCGGCGCAGTTCGTCTTCATTGTCGGCATTCTCCCGACAGTTCAAGTAATGCCAGCTGTTACGTAACTGCACCTCCTGTTCAATCGGCCGCACCAGCAAACCTTGCTCCAACAGCCGCGCCACCAGGTGATTCCAGCCCAGCGCTATTCCTTGGTGAGTCAGCACCATACTGATCAGCAGGTTGTAGTCGTTGGCATTGAAAATCTGCGGGCTGCTGGCGGGGCGGTCGTCGATGTCGATGGCCTGGAACGCCAGCCAGACGCCCCAATCCACATGCTCGGCGACCTGGGAGCGGCCATAGGGGCTGAGGTTCAACAGCGCTGAATCGCGCACGCCTTCGATGGTCGAGATTTCCGGGTGCTGCTTGAGGTACTCCGGTGAACAGACCGGGTAAATGACGTCCTGGCACAGCGGGTAGCTTCTATAACCGTCGCGTATGCGCGAAATCTTGGTAATGAAGATATCCGGCTGAACCCCGGGCTCCATGGTCAGGAAGTTCTGGGTGGTGATCAGGTTGAGTTCGATGTCCTGACTCTGCGCGACAAATTCGGGCAGGTGGCTCGACAGCCAGAGTGCGGAAAAGGCCGGGGAGCAGCAGATGGTCAAAACCTTCTTCTGCGACTGGCTGCTGCGGATACGTTCAGCCGCTTGCGCAATGTTGACGAAGGACAACTGGGCGGCATCGAAAAACAGCGCGCCGGCCGGCGTCAGTTCCACGGCGCGGCCAACCCGGGTAAACAACTGGGCGCCCAGATAACCCTCCAGCTCGCGGATCTGCCGACTGATCGCGGCCTGGGAAACGCACAAGGCCTCGGCCGCACGGGTGAAGCTTTCGTACTTGGCGGCCGCCACAAAAGCCTTCACAGCCCTCAACGAAGGCATCTTCAGCAGGATCGTGTCGGGATCGACATGCTTGGACATTTACTACGTTCTCCTAACGGCACGGCTCCCCAGCGAAGCGCGGGGAGGGTAACGGAACCCTGATGCTGCGGCTACGTTGACGTCGCTGTCGGACCATGGTCGGTCGCACGTGAGCGGTGGGGCAAGGGGTGCGATCAGGCGGCGCCGATCTATAACCCGACGTTATCAAAATATCCCTGTAAATGTAGTTGGATTTGAAAAGGCGATGCTAATAAATTTGAAACATCCCTCTTTCCTGGGCTTTAAAAATAATAAAAGGAAGATCGTCGTGAAACTACGTAATGACTACCGCTGCCGTTCAAAAATAAATCCGCTGTTTAGCAGTTCGCTTGAGGCGGATCCTGCTGAACACCAAGGAGGCAAGGTATGAATATGAATGACATCGACGAGATTATTTCCGTCAAAAACGTTTTTAAAGTATTTGGTGCGCAACCCCAACTGGCCATGAAGATGATCGGGGAAGGCGCCACCAAAGCTGAAGTCTTCCAGAAAACCGGCCAGGCCATCGGCGTGTTTGACGCGAATTTCGCCGTTCGCCGTGGTGAGATTTTTGTCATAATGGGCTTGTCGGGCTCTGGCAAATCAACCATGGTCAGATTGTTCAACCGCTTGATCGAACCTACGTCCGGATCGATCTTTCTGAATGGCAAGGAAATCACCGGGCTGGGCGACAAAGACCTGTTGCAAGTGCGTCGCAAAGACATGGGCATGGTCTTTCAATCCTTCGCGCTGATGCCCCACATGAGCGTTATCGATAACGTCAGCTTTGGTCTTGAAATCAGTGGCGTCAGTGAAAAAGAACGCTATTGCCGGGCCATGGGTGCTCTTCAACAAGTCGGGCTTTCCGGCCAGGAATACAGTTTCCCCCATCAGTTGTCCGGTGGCATGCAGCAACGTGTAGGCCTGGCGCGCGCCCTGGCCAACGACCCGGCGATTCTGCTGATGGACGAAGCCTTCTCGGCCCTGGACCCGATGATCCGCAGCGAAATGCAGGGTGAGTTGATCAAACTTCAGGCCGAGCAGAACCGCACGATCATCTTTATTTCCCACGACATCGAAGAGGCCGTGCGCATTGGCCACCGCATCGCAATCATGGAAGGCGGGCGTGTCGTGCAGATCGGGACACCGCGCGAGCTGCTGTGTAACCCGGTCAATAACTATGTCCGCGACTTCTTCAATGGTTTCGATACTAGTCGAATTCTCAAGGCCGGGGATATCGCCCAGCAAGACTCGACGATCACCTATCAACCCGGCCGCCAGACGCCTGTCAAAGCGGACGCTTCCTTGAGAGAAATACTGCATATCGTCGCTGCCTCGGCAACTCCAACTCCGGTGGTTGATGAAATTGGCCTGTACAAAGGCTGTATTTCCCAAGGCCATCTTCTGAGCTGTCTGAATAACCATTAATTGCAATGATCAGAAGGCTTGTTAGTTCTGAGGCGAGGAAGAATCATGTCGGACTTTAACTTTTTGGACCCCTTTCAAACTTTCAATATTCCATTGGGGTCGTGGGTTGAAACAGCTCTTAAATATCTGGTTCACAACTTCCGGGAAGTGTTCCGGTCGATTCGTTGGCCGGTAGACCAGGTGCTCGATGGTGTGCAGTGGGGATTACTCTCAGTACCGCCTCTGGTCTTCATCATTATTGCCGGCTTGATCAGTTGGCAGATCGGCGGTAAACGCATCGCTATCTTTAGCGTGGCCACCCTGACCGGAATCGGACTGATCGGCGTGTGGAACGATGCCATGGTCACGTTGGCGCTGGTACTGACTTCGCTGTTGTTCTGTGCGGTTATCGGCATTCCCCTCGGCATCCTGTGTGCCCGCAACGATCGCACCGAAATGATCGTCCGCCCGGTGCTGGATGCGATGCAAACCTTGCCGGCCTTCGTGTACCTGGTGCCGGTGGTGATGTTGTTCGGCATCGGTAACGTGCCCGGTGTGATTGTCACCATCATTTTCTCCGTGGCACCGCTGGTGCGCCTGACCAATTTGGGCATCCGCCAGGTGCCGGCCGACAAGGTCGAAGCGGCGCGGGCCTTTGGCTGTACGGCCACGCAGATGCTTATGAAGGTCCAGTTGCCGCTGGCGGCGCCGACCATGATGGCGGGTTTGAACCAGACCCTGATGCTGTCCCTGTCGATGGTGGTGGTCGCGTCGATGATCTCAGTCGGCGGTCTCGGCCTGATGGTATTGAGCGGCATCGGTCGCCTCGACATGGGGCTGGCCAGTGTCGGCGGTGCAGGCCTGGTACTGCTCGCGGTATTCCTCGACCGTCTGACCCAGGCCATGGGGCAGCGTAGCAGTGATTTGGCCTCCGGACAGCGTTGGTACGAGACCGGACCTGTGGGCCTTGTCCTGAAACTCAAGAAAAAGAAAAGCGTGACGCGCCCAGTGACTAATTAAGGTGCCGGTTCAACTATTCCTGCCCACTAAAACTACAACCCAAAGCGTGGTGAAAAAATGAAACTTGCAGATCTCAAGAAAACGCTCGTTGCGAGTCTGGTTGCTTCGGTGTTTGGTGCAATTGCCTGTTCGGCGGTATATGCCGCTGATGCAAACAAGCCAGGGGCCGGCGTTTCCATCACGCCGATCTTCCCGACGATCGCCGAGGAGCGGTTCCGTGGCGAAATAGCCATGGCCGGCCTCAGAGACCTGGGTTATGACGTCAAACAACCCAAGGAAACCGACTATCCCGCGATGTTTTTGGCGCTGTCCTACGGCGACGCGGATTTCACCGTCCACGAGTGGGAGCACCTGCATGAGGATTTCTACGACAAGGCCGGTGGCGATGATTCGATGACCAAGGTCGGGCAGGTCATGAAAGGCGTCCTGCAGGGTTACGTCATCGACAAGAAAACCGCTGACGCTTATCAGATCAAGGATCTTGCCGACCTGAAGAAACCGGAGATTGCCAAGCTGTTCGACAGCAATGGCGACGGCAAGGCCGATCTGACCGGCTGCAATCCGGGCTGGGGGTGTGAGGTGATGATCGAGCATCACATGAAAGCCTATGGCCTCGGCCCGACAGTGGTCGACAACCGCGGTTCGTACTTTGCGCTGATGGCCGACACCATCGCCCGTTTCCAGCAAGGCAAGCCGGTTCTGTATTTCACCTGGGTCCCGCAGTGGATCGCCAGCGTGCTGGTTGAAGGGCGTGACGTGGTCTGGCTGCCGGTGCCCTTCACCTCATTGCCGGATGGCAAGGAAAGCAAGGACACCTTCTATCAAGGGAAAAACCTCGGCTTTCCGGTGGATACCATCAACGCCGTGGTGAACAAGGAATTCGCCGAGAAGAACCCGGTAGCGGTCAAGTTCCTCTCCGAATACCAGATCACCACCGACGACGAAAGTGCGCAGAATCTGCGCATGCAGAAGGGTGAAAAGTCCCTCGCCGACATCAAGCGACATGCCGCCGAATGGATCAAGGCTCACCAGAGCGAGTATGACAAATGGCTGGCTGACGCGCGGGCTGCCGCCAAAAACTAAATATGGCTTGCCAACGTTTCAAGTGATTGTGATCAGGTGGAAAATAATGGGTACCTTCCAAAGCACGTTGAAGTTCCAGAACAGCGGATTTCGGCAAACTACAGATTCAATAGGTCATGAAAAAGTAGTGCAGGTTGCATTCATTCTGCTTGATCACTTTTCACTGACCACGCTTTCAACGGCAATGGATGCCCTGGCCACCGGCAACTTGATCAGCAGCCAGACGATTTACAAGGTTTCCACTTACTCGCTGCAAGGCGGTCTGGTTGAAAGTGATATCGGCGTCGCGCTTTCTTCGGAACGGCTGGTGCCGGAGCAGTTTAACTGCGACGCGGTGATTGTCGTAGGAGGGCAGCGTGTCAGGCTGTTCGCCAATCCTTTACTGCGTCGGGTATTGAAAAAGACCGCCACTGGCAAGGGTATCGTCGCCGGCGTCTGGAATGCCGCGTTCTACCTGGCGGACGCCGGTTTGCTCGATCGTCAGGACAGTGCGTGCCACGCCGATAGTTGCGCGTTGATGTACGAGTATTTTCCTCAGGTGAAAATCACCGCTGCGGATTTTGTCTTCGAACAGCGCCGTGGCACCTGCTCCAGCGCAGCCTCGGCACTCGACATGACCCTGGCGATCATGCAGGAGCTGGGTGCTCGGGGCGATGCCGGGCTGACCGGGGAAATCAGGCGCGTGCACCAACCCAAGGCCGCGCAACACCGCGAGGCGGGGGTCGCCCTGGTGGCGAAGGCGATTCCGCGGCCGCTTAACATCGCGCTGAACCTGATGGAAAACCATATCGAGGCGCCGATGGAAATCGAAGAGATCGCCAGTCAGGTCGGTGTCTCACGGCGGCAACTTGAACGACGCTTCGCACGCTATTTGAATGCCGCGCCCAATCGCTACTATCTGGAGTTGCGTCTGACCCGGGCACGACAACTTATTGTGCAAAGCGATCGCTCGTTGACCGATGTTGCATTGGCCACCGGATTTGTCAGTTACCCGCATTTCTATAAACGCTTCAAGGATCTGTTTGGCCTGCCGCCCATGACCTATCGCGATAATTATTATTGTGATGACGCTGCCAGTGCCGGGAGATATGCAATTGCCACGAACTGTTGACGGACGTCGACACGTACTGACACCACGACTTGTTTGGAAGTAATCAATGGTGGGCATGAAGTTGCCTGGCAGGGCGTCGAGTGGGCGATCGGCAGTGGGTTTCAATTAAAGCAATTCAATAATAAGCGGTCCAAGACTATGAAAGTTACTTCGTTACCCGCCGATGATAAAAGTTGTGGCTGGTTTCACCTGAGCCGCCCGCGCATACCGCAGCCAGCGCACCAGGGACATACCAGCGCGCGCTGGGTGATTATTGGCGCGGGGTTCACCGGACTGGCCGCTGCGCGCCAACTGGCGCTTAATTTTCCTGATGACGAAGTGGTATTGGTCGAGGCACAGGAAGTGGGCCTGGGTCCATCCGGGCGCAACGCCGGCTTTGCCATCGATTTGCCCCATGACATCGGTGCCGACGACTACATCGGCGATATCAACCTCGCCCGCACCAGCCTCAAGCTCAATCTGGCCGGGCAGTCGATCTTGCGTGAGCTGGTCAGTCAGTTCGACATTGATTGCCAGATGAAAGCCTGCGGCAAGTACCAGGCGGCCGTGGAAGATCGCGGCATCGCGGTGCTCGAGGCGTACCGACGAGGGCTGGATAAACTCGAACAGCCTTATCAGATGATCGACGCCGAAGAGTTGCCCGGGTATCTGGGCACGCACTTTTATCGCAAGGCGTTGTACACCCCTGGCGCGATTCTGATTCAGCCATCGGCGCTGGTGAAAGGGCTGGCTGACAGCCTGCCGGACAACGTCAAGCTGTATGAGCGCACACCGATTCTGCAAGTGGAGTACGGCGCGAAAACGCTGCTCAAGCACGCCAACGGCAGTATCAGTGCCGACAAGCTGATTTTGGCCAATAACTCGTTCGGCATGCGCTTCGGCTTCCTCCAGGGGCGCATGTTGCCCATCTACACCTACGCCAGCATCACTCGCCCGCTGAGTGAAGAAGAACAGGCACGTCTGGGGGGTAAGCCGTACTGGGGCGCCATTCCGGCAGATCCGTTCGGTACCACCGTCAGGCGCACCCCGGATAACCGCCTGCTGATCAGAAATAGTTTCAGCTTCAACCCGGACGGGCGCAGCAACAGCAAATACAACGAGCGTTTTGTCCGTCGCCATAAAGCCTCGTTCGATCAACGCTTCCCGATGCTCCCTAGTGTGAATTTCGAATACACCTGGGGCGGAGCACTGGCCATGTCGCGTAACCACAACGGTTTCTTCGGTGAGTTGGCGCCCAATGTCTACGGCGCCCTGGGTTGCAATGGCCTGGGTGTAACGCGCGGAACAGTGACTGGGAAACTGCTTGCCGACTGGCTCGCGGGCGACCGCAGCGGGCTGATCGAGTTTCTGTTGCACGCACCAGGGCCGAACAGTAATCCGCCCGAACCTTTTCTTTCGCTGGGGGTGAACATGAACCTCAAGTGGGGGCAATTCCGCGCTGGCAGAGAAAGCTGAGTCACCTCATCCGGACACCCACTTGCAAGTGCGATGCGCTTTCCGATGTCGAATACAAGGATAAGAAATGAACAACGTTGGTGTTTCAATTGAGGATGTCCCGCTCAACCGCTTTCATCGTCTGCTGACGGTTCGCGCGGCGGGTGGTTCCTTTGTCGATGGCTACGTCCTCAGCATCATCGGCGTCGCGCTGATACACATGTCCAAGTCCCTGGCCCTGGATGATTTCTGGGAGGGCATGATTGCCGCTTCGGCGCTCATCGGGATCTTTTTCGGCGGCTTCCTCGGCGGTTGGCTCACCGACATTCTGGGGCGCAAACGCCTGTTGTTCGCTGGCCCCAGCATCTTCATCGTCGCCTCCCTGGCCCAATACTGGGTCGACTCGGCCATTGCCCTGTTTTTCCTGCGGCTCTTGCTCGGCGTGGCGGTGGGCATTGAATACCCGGTGGCCACCTCGCTGTTGGTGGAGTTCCTGCCGCGCAAATACCGTGGCCCACGCCTGGCGATGCTGACCATCATGTGGTTCACCGGTGCTGCCATGGCCTATATCGTCGGCGAACTTATGTTCAAGCTCTGCGGAGCGGACGCCTGGCGTCTGGTATTGGCCAGCGCTTCGATCATCGGTGCGCTGCTGTTTCTCGTGCGTATTGGTACGCCGGAATCGCCCCGCTGGTTGCTGAGCAAGGGCCGCCCCGCCGAGGCAGACGCTATTATCAAGCAGGTCTACGGTACGGACTTTTCCCTGCAGAACCTGCCGGAACAGTCCAGCGGCGGGAAAGTCAGCATCGCCCATCTGCTGCATTCCGGCTACGGCAAACGCATGCTGTTCGTGGTGGTGTTCTGGACCTGTTCGGTGGTCCCGTTGTTCGCCGTCTACGCCTTTGCGCCAAGGGTATTGGCCGCCCTGAACCTGCAAGGTGACTGGGCATCGCTGGGCTCGATCGCCATTACCCTGTTCTTCGTCATCGGCTGCGTGATCTCTACACGAATCATCAATCGGGTGGGGCGGCGCAATCTGCTGATCTACAGCTTCCTGTGTTCCGGCCTAGCGCTGCTTGGTCTGGCCATCGGTCACGCCGGTCCAAGTGGCCTGGTGCTGTTCTTCTTCATTGCCTACGCGCTGTTCATTGGCGGCGCCCAAGTGCTGACGCTGGTGTACCCCAACGAATTGTTCCCCACGGAAATTCGCGCCTTTGCCGTGGGGATGGGCACCTCGCTGTCACGCGTCGGCGCTGCTGCCGGCACGTATCTGGTGCCGATTTCCCTGAGCACTTTGGGGATCGCCGAAACGATGTATGCCGCTGCGGGCGTCACCCTGGTCGGGCTGCTGCTGTCCTGGGTCCTGGCGCCTGAAACCCGGTCGCTGAATCTGCAACAGGCTGCATCGCTGAATTAACCGTTTTTCCAACCCGACTGATGACAGTCGAGGGCAACCAACCTGCAAACCACTGGAGACAACCTCATGAACTTCGACGGCATTTTTACCCCTGCGATCACGCCACTGACTGCGGATGGGCAGATCGATCACCCGGCCTTCGCCGAGGTGCTGGAGTACCTGATCGAGTCCAGGGTCCACGGCATCGTCATTGGTGGTTCTACCGGTGAGTATTACGCGCAGACCGCGACCGAGCGCGTCGAGCTGGCCAAGCGCGCGAAGGATGTGATCAACGGGCGCCTGCCGCTGGTCGTCGGTACTGGCGGTATCCGCACCGAAGACTCTGTGTACTTCGCCGAAAAGGCCAAGGAGATCGAAGCCGATGCGCTGCTGGTGGGATCGCCGCCTTACGCCTTGCCGACCCAGAAGGAAATCGCCTCTCATGTGCTGGCCGTGGATCAGGCCGCCGGGCTGCCGATCATGCTCTACAACTATCCGGCACGCATGGGCGTGGCCATGGGCGACGAGTTCTTCGCTGCGGTGGCCCAGTGCAAGAACATCGTCGCGATCAAGGAAAGCTCGGGGGAGATGAGCCGTCTGCATCGGCTGGCGCATTCCCATCCCCAGATTCAGATCTCCTGCGGTTGGGACGATCAGGCCCTGGAGTTCTTCGCCTGGGGCGCCCGCAGCTGGGTTTGCGCCGGTTCCAACTTCATCCCGCGTGAACACGTGGCGCTCTACGAAGCCTGCGTGATTGAAAAAGACTTCGCCAAGGGGCGTCGCATCATGTCGGCCATGTTGCCGCTGATGGACTTCCTCGAAAGCGGCAAGTTCGTCCAGTCGATCAAACACGGCAGTGAGTTGAACGGACTGCGCACCGGTGGCGTGCGTGCGCCCTTGCAACCGCTCGAAGCGTCCGAGAAGCAGGCGTTGAAAGAGGTGATCCAGACCCTGAAACAGAACGTCGGCGCTATCGTCGGGGAGGTTTGAAATGGCAGATTTATTGACCAAAGAGGCCTATCGCGACCTGGCCGGCAAGCTCGAGTTTCGCACTCAGGCCTTTATCGACGGCCAGTTTCGCGCTGCGCAATCGGGCAACACCTTCACCACGACCAACCCGGCCACCGGTGATGTGCTGGCCGAGATTGCTGCCTGCGATTCGCGGGATGTCGACGTGGCCGTCGCGGCAGCCAAGGCCGCTTTTGACGACGCGCGCTGGCATGGGCTGGCGCCTGTTGCACGCAAGTCCGTGTTGCTACGGTTCGCGCAACTGCTGGAAGACAACGCCCATGAACTGGCGGTGCTCGAAAGCCTGGACAGCGGCAAACCCATTCGTGAATGCCAGAACGTCGACGTTCCGGAGACCATCCATACGTTGCGCTGGCATGCCGAGCTGATCGACAAGGTTTATGATTCGACTGCGCCGACAGGCTCTGGCGCGGTCACCATGGTCGTGCGCGAGCCCATCGGCGTAGTCGGCCTGGTCCTGCCATGGAACTTCCCGCTGCTGATGCTCGCCTGGAAAATCGGCCCGTCTCTGGCCGCCGGTTGTTCGATCGTGGTCAAACCGGCCAAGGAAACCACCTTGAGTACGCTGCGCGTGGTCGAGTTGGCCTATCAGGCGGGAGTCCCGGCGGGCGTGTTCAACGTAGTGCCTGGCGGTGGCAAGGAGGCGGGCGAACCATTGGGCCGGCACGCGCATGTGTCGATGGTCAGCTTCACCGGCTCGACCGACACCGGGCGGCTGTTTCTCAAATACTCCAGTGAATCGAACCTCAAGCGCATCGTGCTGGAGTGCGGCGGCAAGAATCCGGCAGTGGTGATGGATGATGTCGAAGACATCAATCAAGTCGCCCAGCACGTGGTCAACGGTGCCTTCTGGAACATGGGCGAAAACTGCTCGGCGTCGTCGCGCCTGATCGTTCACAAGGATATCAAGGACGCGTTGTTGCAGCGCGTTCAGGTGCACCTGGCCGATTGGCAAATGGGTGATCCACTCGACCCGCAAAACCGTCTGGGGTCGATGATCAGCAAGGCTCACTTTGAAAAAGTGCGCTCTTACATCGAACATGCCAAGCAGGAGAAACTCGAGGTGCTCGCCGGTGGGAACACTGCCGGGGAGATCTTTGTGCAGCCGACCATCGTCGACGGAGTAGGGCGCGACAACCGCTTGTTCCAGGAAGAAATCTTCGGCCCGGTGCTGAGCGTGACAACCTTCAGTACCCTGGACGAAGCGATCGAACTGGCCAACGACACCGCCTACGGCCTCGCCGCGTCGGCCTACACCGGCAACCTGCGCAACGCCTTGAAGCTCTCTCGCGGCATTCGCGCCGGCATCGTCACCGTCAACTGTTTCGGTGAGGGCGATGCGTCCACGCCGTTCGGCGGGTACAAGGAATCCGGCTTCGGTGGTCGGGACAAGTCCATCTGGGCCCACGACCAATACACCGAGCTGAAGACCATCTGGATCGACGCATCCTGATAGACATTTGAATGTTGTGATGCAAGGATCGCCTCAACCTCATTGGTTGGGGCGATCCTCGTGCTGGTTCGAGCGGAGTGGGTTTTCAGTGATAGAACAACGCAATTTTTGCGGAACCATCAAGGGCAAGAATCTCCGCTATCTCAAGGATGGCAATCCGGCGCCTGCTTCACGTGCGGCGGTGGGTTTTATCCTGCTCGATCACTTCTCCCTGCCGTCTTTCACCAACGCACTCGATGCGCTGGTGACCGCCAACCTGTTGCGGGCGGATCTTTACAGCACCTGTACCTTTACCCTCGATGGCCAGGAAGTGATAAGCGACCTGGGTATCATCATCCGCCCGGACCACGATCTTGCGACCTATCCGCTGGCGGATTTGAAGTTGTTGGTCGTCTGCGGTGGCCTGCGCACGCCACTGCGCGCCGATGCGCAGTTGCGCACTTTGTTGAAGAAAGTGGCCGACAAGGGCGTGGCGCTCGCCGGCCTGTGGAACGGTGCCTGGTTCATCGGGGAAGCGGGTCTGCTGGACGCCTACCGCTGTGCCATTCACCCGGAACATCGGCCAGCGCTGGCGGAGGCTGCGCAACACAGCCAGGTCACCAGCGAAAGCTTCATGGTCGATCGCGATCGTTACACCGCGGCCAGCCCCGGCGGGGCGTTTCACATGGTGCTGGAATGGATCGGCCAGGCCCACGGCGCGGGCCTTGTGGAAGGCATCAGCGATATCCTAGCGTTTGAAGCCTCGAAGTATCGACGGCTGAACCCGACGCTGCACGTCAAGATGGCGGCGCCGTTGCGCGAGATCGTCAAACTGATGGAGGCGAATCTGGAGGAGCCGCTGGATCTGGGACAAATGTCGAGTCTGGTCAAGCTGTCCCGGCGGCAGATCGAGCGGCTGTTCCGGTCGCAATTGGGGACTACGCCGTTGCGTTATTACCTCGAACTTCGGGTCACCGAAGCGCGGCGGTTGCTGCAGCATTCCCGGCTGTCCATCGTCCAGGTCGCGGTGGCGTGCGGGTTCGTCTCGCCGAGCCATTTCAGCAAGTGCTACACGGCTTATTTTGGTAATTCGCCGTCCAGAGAGGTGCGGTTGGAGTTTTGACGGAGGTTACCCGGGAATGGGAGCTTGCGATCTGTTGCGGCGATGCGCCGCCCGCAGCAAGCTCGCTCCCTCAGGGGACGGTGCTAAGCGCCGATCCCATGCTCCGCCGCCAACATCGATCTGAACTGCGAAACGCTCTCTGCAGCGAGCCCGGCCGCTTCGAACACCGCACAGGTGAAGCTGACCGGTGCAGTACCTGGCGCCGTGATGATGCGCTCTGCTGACACGGCTACCGCGCTGCTTTGATAAAGGCCGTGGCCTGCATACCCTTCGGCATGCTGTTGCAGGAACTCAGCGCTGTTCGAGGTATGGGAAACGGTATCGAGCAGCCCGGCCCGCGCCAATGCCAGGGTCCCGCCGCAGATACCGGCAAGGGTCGCGCCACCGGCACGACTGGTTTGCAGGAAGTCTCGTAAATCCGGCGCTGCCGGACCCTCCCAGGCAAATCCGCCAACCACCACGACCACCTCCGGTTGCCAATCAAGACAGTCCTGCAGACTGCTTTGAACGATGACGGTCAGTCCACCTTGCGAGCACAGCTGCCCGGGTTCGGGGGTGAAAAACCTGAGATCTATCCCGTAGAAGGGCGCTGCGGTTCCTGCGATGAATGCGTATTCCCAGTCCGCAAAACCGGGGGTCAGTATCAAGCCTATCCGTGCCATCGTCACAACGCTCCATGAATGCCGAGATTACAGAACGGCAGCATACAGAACTCATCCTCCCTTGCCGCGCATGCGGTTTGCAAAGCCCATCAGCCGCGCTCGAAAGCTCAAGTCTGAACTAAACTTTCAGGTGCACTGGCGAATGCAGAGTGCGGGCACGGATGTACCAAAAGCGGGAGCAACCAGTCAGACCAAAACAACCTGTGGAGCACTGACCATGTTGGGCGCGCGCGATCTGCCGGAACACCGTCCGCTGCATTCACCTGCACGCCCTGCATCGATCATCCTCACCCTTGCGGCGCTCGTGCTCAGTCTGTGCGCTGGCTTGACTCATGCCGCAACTGAGGCCGCACCGCGTGAACAACTGAGCGTTCCGATCGACAGTGCGATGATTCCGTGGACCGGCGATCTCGACGCAATGATCGATCGGCAGCTCATTCGAGTGCTGACGGTCTACAGCAAGACTTTTTACTTTGTTGACCGAGGGGTTCAGCGCGGCACGACCTACGATTTTTTTCGTGTGTTCGAGGAGGATCTGAACAAGCAACTGGCCAAGGACAAGAAGCTCAAGCACAAGGCGCTGAAGGTGCGGGTGGTGTTCATTCCCGTCGCCCGCGATGAGCTGCTGCCGGCGCTGGCTGCCGGCAAAGGCGACATTGCAGCGTCCAACCTGACTGTGACGGAGCAACGCCAGCAGTTGGTGGATTTTACCTCACCCCTCTATCGCAACGTCAGTGAAGTGGTGGTCTCCGGGCCCAGCTCGCCGACCGTTTCCAGCGTGGACGACTTGGCGGGGCAGGTGGTGTTCGTTCGAAAATCCTCCAGTTACTACCAGAGCCTGATGACCCTCAACCAGCGTTTCGCCGGCGAGAACAAACCGGCGGTCATTCTCAAGGAGGCACCAGAGACCCTGGAGGACGAGGACCTGATCGAGATGCTCAACGCCGGGATGATTCCTCTGATTGTCGTGGATAAACACAAGGCGGATTTCTGGAAGAAGGTCTTCCCGCAGATCAAGGTGCATGACGACGTCGCCGTGCGCACTGGCGGCGAGATTGCCTGGGCCATTCGCAAGGGCAGTCCGCAGTTGCAGGCCGCTGCCAACGTCTTCATTGCCGGTCACGGCCAAGGGACCACCTTGGGCAACATGATTCTGACGCGTTATTTCAAGAACGAAAAATATGTGAAGGCTTCTGTTTCCGAGGCCGAACGCAAGAAATTCAGCGCACTGGTTCAGTACTTCCAGCAGTACGGCGATAAATATGATGTCGACTGGTTATTGATGGCCGCTCAGGGTTATCAGGAGTCGCAACTGAATCAGGCCGCCAGGAGCAAGGTGGGGGCCATTGGGGTCATGCAGGTGATGCCCGCCACCGGCAGGGAACTCAATGTCGGCAACATCGCGGAAGTTGAGCCGAACATCAATGCCGGGATCAAGTACATGCGCTGGATGATCGACCAGTATTACGGCAATGAACCCATGACCCGCCTGGACAAGGCCTTGTTCGCCTTCGCTTCCTACAACGCGGGGGCAGGCAGAATTTCCAGACTTCGCAAGGAGGCCGCCAGCCGCGGGCTTGATCCGAACGTGTGGTTCCACAACGTGGAATACATTACTGCCGAGAGGATCGGTGCAGAGACCGTTACTTACGTCAGTAATATCTACAAGTACTACATCGCCTACCAATTGATCATGCAAGCCCAGGCAGCGAAGGAAGAGGCCACGCAGACGCTCAAGAACCAGGGCAAAGAGGCACTGTGACCGATCAAGCGCGTTTTGCGCGTTACTGAGCTCTGTTCATCCTTGGCTGGATTTGCACGCGCGGCACCATCCCGGCCCCGGTCCGATTGGGGCCACCGTTGAGCGCTGGATTGTTCGCAGAGTTGTCCTGGTCCTTGGGGTCTTGGCAGGAAGCACCGCCAAGACAGATGGCGACGGCGAGTACAGCGAGCGGACTCAGATACGCTGACTTGAACATGGGAATCTCCCGACCAGGGTGCTGACAATTCTTGGTGAATCGCGATGTTCGCACTGTAAGCCTAGGTGGTTTCGTTGGTTTATCTATCCGCGTCGATGCCCGGTAGTCGGCCCATCCAGCATTGTGCTGACTGAGACACTGCTATCGCCAGCAGGCTGGCTCCTACAGGGGATTGCGTCGGATGCAGACCTTGTGATCGACCACAAAACCTGTGGGAGCTAGCCCGCTAGCGATGGGGCCGACACATTCAACAGGGTTTTGCAGTGGCAGCAGATTCTGTGATCGACCACACCCGTTAATAAAACCCGCTACCCCCCCAACGTCCCGTTATCAATCACAAACCGATACTTCACATCCCCCTTGAGCATCCGCTCATACGCTTCATTGATCTGCTCCGCCCGGATCAGCTCGATGTCCGAAACGATGCCGTGCTCTGCGCAGAAATCGAGCATTTCCTGGGTTTGCGGGATGCCGCCGATCATCGAGCCGGCGAGGGTGCGGCGCTTCATGATCAGGTTGAACACGTTGGGCGCGGCGTGGGGTGTGGCCGGGGCGCCGACCAGGGTCATGGCGCCGTCGCGTTTGAGCAGCACCAGAAAGGCGTCGAGGTCGTGTGGGGCGGCGACGGAGTTGATGATCAGGTCGAAACTCTTCAGGTGCGCGGCCATCTGCTGCGCATCGCTGGACACCACCACCTCATCGGCCCCCAGGCTTTTCGCGGCCTCGCGCTTGGACTCGGAGGTGGTGAACGCCACGACATGGGCGCCCAAGGCGTGGGCGAGCTTGATGCCCATGTGACCCAAACCACCGATACCGACCACGCCGACCTTCTTGCCGGGCCCGGCGTTCCAGTGGCGCAACGGCGACCAGGTGGTGATCCCGGCACACAGCAGCGGAGCCACCGCCGCCAGTTGATCCTCGGCATGGCGGATCCGCAGGACGTAGCGCTGATTGACCACGATCGACTGCGAGTAACCGCCGAGGGTCCAGCCGGGTGCATCCGCCGTCGGAAAGTTGTAGGTGCCGATCATGCCGTCGCAATAGTTCTCCAGACCGGCGTCGCACTCTTCGCAATGCTTGCAACTGTCGACAATGCAGCCGACACCCACCAAGTCACCCGGTGCAAAAGCGCTGACATGGGCGCCGGTGGCGGTCACACGGCCGACGATTTCGTGGCCGGGTACACAGGGAAACTGCGTGCCCTCCCACTCGGCGCGCACCTGGTGCAGGTCGGAGTGACAGATACCGCAGTAAGCGATCTCGATCTGCACATCGTCGACGCCGGGGGCACGGCGGGTGATGCGCAGGGGTTCGAGGGGTTTATCCGCCGCGTGGGCGCCATAAGCGAAGACTTGCATAGGGGCTCTCCTGTAACAGTTCGACACATTCTCGGGGTCAAGTGGCGCCGGTCCTAGTGCAATCCGCTTGAATCCTTGCCTATTCCTATGGACATAAAGGGCAGCGGATAGGAAACGCCGCGACCGCGAGCTAGAGTCCGTTCAACAGGAGCAAGCCGCCATGATCCACAGCCAACGTCGCCAGGAATCGCCCCTGGCACTGAACATCGACCCGCGCGTGAGCGTGCCGGGTGACTTCGCCACGGCGATCCCCGGGCTGTCGCTGTTTCGCCGCGACCAGCCAGCGCCACCCGTGGTGTGCATGATCGAGCCGAGCCTGATACTGGTGGGGCGTGGGGAGAAACGTCTGTGGATCGGCGGCGAAGGCCACAGCTACGATTGTTCGCGGTTTCTGGTGACCTCGCTGGACCTGCCGGCCAACTCCGAAGTGCTGGTCGCCAGCCCCGAGCAGCCCTGTGTCGGCCTGGTGCTGAAGCTGGATGTCAGCATGCTCGCCGAGGTGATTGCCAAGGGCAGGCTGCAGGCCACGCGCGCTCGGCCCACGGGCACCAGTGTCGGCATCGGCCAGTTGGCGCCGTCGCTGGAAGGCGCACTGGATCGTCTGCTGAGCCTGCTCGACGAACCCGAAGCGATCGAGGTTCTCGCACCACTGATCCTGCGGGAAATCCACTACCGGCTGCTCAACAGCAACCAGGGGCCGCGGCTGCGCCAGATCACCGCGGTCGATGGCCAGGGCTATCGCATCGCCAAGGCGATCGACTGGCTCAAGATCAATTACGCCGAGGGCTTGCGTATCGATGAGCTGGCGGCCCGGGTGCAGATGAGTACGCCGACCTTTCACCATCATTTCCGCCAACTGACCGCCATGAGCCCGCTGCAGTATCAGAAATGGTTGCGCCTGAACGAGGCGCGGCGGCTGATGCTGGTGGACCATCTGGACGTTTCGCGGGCGGCGTTTGCCGTTGGCTACGAGAGCCCGTCGCAGTTCAGCCGCGAATACGGTCGCCTGTTCGGCACGGCACCCAGTCGCGACATGGCGCAACTGCGCGGCCAACCGCTCGAGGCCTGAGCGAACCACCTGAATTTCAACCAGTGACTGGCCTCGCTGCCCATCACAATGCCCTTCAACCGATGATCACGCGGGTGAGCCATGGAACTACGAATCAACCAGAAGACCTACCAGGTCGATGCCGACGCCGACACGCCTTTGCTGTGGGTGATCCGCGATGACCTCGGCATGACCGGCACCAAGTACGGCTGCGGTCTGGCGCAATGTGGCGCCTGTTCGGTGCTGGTGGACGGCGCCGTGGTGCGCTCGTGCATGATGCCGGTGGCCGGTGTGGTCGGCCGCGAGGTGACCACCATTGAGGCGATCGAGAGCGATGCCGTGGGCAAGCGAGTGGTCGCCACCTGGGTCGAGCAACAGGTCGCCCAGTGCGGCTACTGCCAGTCCGGGCAAGTCATGGCCGCCACCGCGCTGCTCAAACAGAACCCCACTCCCAGCGATGCGCAGATCGAGGCGGCAATGGTCAACCTGTGCCGCTGCGGCACCTACAACGCGATTCATGCCGCGGTGCATGAGCTGGCCGGCAAGGGGACTGTCTGATGAGCGTGCGAATCGATCCTGCTCTGGCAGACGTTGCGTTGTCGCTGACCGACCCGGTCAATCTGTCCCGTCGGCGTTTCCTCACCGGCACCGCCATCGGCGCCCTGGTGCTCGGCTTCGGCCTGCCGCTGGGCTCGGTCCGCGTGCAGGCTGCAGTGGCGGCCAGCGTTGAACGGGGCACCCGGGTCCCGGCGTTTCTGGAAATTCGCCCGGACAGCAGCGTGCGTCTGCTGTGCCCGTTCATGGAGGGCGGGCAGGGCATCTTCACGGCGATGGCGCAGATTGTCGGCGAAGAACTGGACGTCGACCCGGCGAGCTTCCTGGTCGAAGCCGCACCGCCCGGCGAAGCCTACGTGGTCATGGCCAACGGCATGCGTATCACTGGCGGCAGCATGTCGGTGCGCATGAGCTATCCGGTGATGCGCCGCCTCGGCGCGCTGGCCCGGGCCATGCTGCTGCAGGCCGGCGCGCAACAGCTGCAAGTGCCGCTGAGTGAGCTGACCACCGAGCCCGGTAAGGTGCTGCACGCCGCGTCGGGTCGCTCATTGGCCTACGGCGAACTGGCCGAGCGAGCGATGGACCTGCCGGTACCGGATGTCGACAGCGTGCAACTGCGCGACCCCAGCCAGTTCCGTTGGATCGGCAAGCCGGTCAAGCGCATCGATGCCTACGACAAGTCCACGGGCAAGGCGCTCTACAGTATCGATCAGAAGGTCGACGGTATGCTCCACGCTGCGGTGCAACATGCGCCCCGCCTGGGCATGACCGTGGGTCAACTGCGCAATGAAGAGCAAGTGAAGGCCATGAAAGGCGTGCATTCCGTGCACCGCCTTCCGGGTGCGGTGGCGGTGGTCGCCGAGCGTTGGTGGCACGCGAGGCGCGCGGTGGAGGCGATGCAGGTCGACTGGCAGGAGCCCACCGCCGACAGCAAAGTGCGGCCGATGCCGGCGGATTTTTCCAGTGACGCTTACCTGACGCAATTGGCCGCCGCAAAAGGCTCGGCACGCGATGACGAAAACGAAGGTGACGTGGCTGCCAGCCTGGCCAGCGCCAAGGCCCGGGTCGAAGCCACTTACCACAATCAGTACCTCAACCACGCCCAGTTGGAACCGCCGTCGGCGCTGGCACGCTTCAACCCGGACGGCAGCCTGGAAGTCTGGCTGCCGAACCAGGCGCCCGATATGTTCCGCGCCGATATCGCCAAGCGCACCGGACTTGATCCGGCGCAAATCACCGTGCATTCGCCGCTGTTGGGTGGCTTCTTCGGCCGGCATTTTCTCTACGACAGCGCCAGTCCCTATCCCCAGGCGATCGCCCTGGCGAAGGCAGTGGGGCGTCCGGTCAAGCTGATCTGGAGTCGCGAGGAAGAGTTTTTGCGCGACGTGCTGCGCCCTGTGGCTGCCGTGCATTTTCGCGGCGCGCTGGGCAACGACGGTTGGCCGGTGGCGATCGAAGCCATCAGCACCACTGAAGGGCCGACTGAAGCCATTGCCGGCAAGCAGGGCGAAAAGCTCGATCCTTCGGCCCTTGAAGGTTTGTCGGGCAAGTCATACGCCATTGCCAACAAGCGCATTGCTCAGCTCTACGTCAAAGGCCCGGCGATGCTTGGCTACTGGCGTTCGGTGGGCAACTCCCTCAACGACTTTTTCTACGAGTCGTTCCTCGACGAACTGGCCGACAAGGGCGGCAAGGACCCCTTTGAGCTGCGCCTGCACCTGCTGCGCGATAACCCGCGTCTGACTACCTTGTTGCAGGCGGTGGGGGAGTTGTCGGGTGGCTGGAAGCGCGGTCCGTTCACCGCCGAGGACGGCAGTAAGCGTGCACGTGGCGTGGCCATGGCGTCGCCGTTCGGCTCGCAGGCGGCGGTGATCGCCGAAGTTTCGATCGAGAACGGCCAAGTCAAGGTGCACGACATCTGGCAGGCCATCGACCCGGGCAGCATCGTCAACCCGGCGATTGTCGAGGCGCAGGTCAACGGCGCCGTGGCGCTGGGGTTGTCGCAGACCCTTGTGGAGGAGGCGGTGTGGGTCGATGGCCAACCGCGGGCGCGCAACTTCGACCGCTATCCGATTCTGCCGCCGGCGCGGATGGCACGGGTGCATGTGCGGGTGGTCGAGAGCGGCGAAAAAATGGGTGGCATCGGCGAACCGCCGCTGCCGGCGGTGGCCCCGGCGGTGGCCAATGCGGTGGCGGCACTCACCGGTCAGCGCATCCGCAGCCTGCCCATGAGCCGCCACACCTTCACCTGATCAGCCACGGCGCGCCCTTGCGCCAGAGGAGAGCCTGATGGAAAGCATCGACCTGCTGGTCCTGCGCACTGCGCGGGATTGGCTCGCCGCTGGCGAGCGCGTGCTGCTGGCAACCGTGGCGCGTACCTGGGGCTCATCGCCGCGCCCGGTGGGGTCGATGATGGCCCTGCGTAACGACGGGCGCGTGGTCGGCAGCGTGTCCGGCGGCTGCATCGAAGACGACCTGATCCACCGCTACACCAGCGCCCATGGCGGGCTGGGGATGCAGGGCGGCTTGCCCGAAGTGGTGCGCTACGGCGTCAGCGCTGACGAAGCTCATCGCTTCGGCTTGCCCTGCGGCGGCACCCTGGAACTGGTCCTCGAATTCAACCCGTCCTGGCACTCGCTGGAGCAACTGCTCTACGCCCTCGACGCCGGCCAACTGGTGCAGCGCCGCCTGACATTGACCAACAACCAGGTCACCCTCAATCCCACCACAACCCCCCAAGCCTTCAGCTTCGACGGCCAGCGCATGCTCAACACCCTGGGCCCGGGCTATCGCATGCTGCTGATTGGCGCCGGCGCACTGGCCGAATACCTGGCCACCATGGCCTTGTTCAACGGCTTCAAAGTCTCGATCTGCGACCCGCGCCCCGAGTACATCGAGGCCTGGGCCATCAACGGCGTCGAACCCCTCATCGGCATGCCCGACGACGTCGTCCGCGACTACGCCGTCGACCAGCGCACCTGCATCATCGCCCTGAGCCACGACCCCAAACTCGACGACCTCGCCTTGCTCGAGGCGCTGCATGGGCCGGCGTTCTACATCGGCGCGATTGGCTCGCGGCGCAATAGCCAGCTAAGGCGGGAGCGGTTGATCGAGCATTTTGGCGAGACGCAGGAGTCGTTGCAGCGGCTGCGGGGGCCGATCGGGATTTTTATCGGCAGCAAGACCCCGGCGGAGATTGCGGTGAGTGTGATGGCGCAGGTGCTGGCGGTGAGGAATGGGGTTGGGTTGGGGGGAGAGATGACTGTGGGCGAGGGGAAGGGCGTGGTTGAGGCTTGTGCCCATAGGGGATTGGCGGTGGATGCATAATCTGCGTCCGCCACCAATCCAAACTGTGGGAGCGAGCCTGCTCGCGAATACTGTGTGTCAGGCGATACACATGCCGGATGTACCGGCCTCTTCCCGAGCAGGCTCGGTCCTACAGGGGATTGGCGGTGGATGCATAATCTGCGTCCGCCACCAATCCAAACTGTAGGAGCGAGCCTGCTCGCGAAGACGGCGTGTCAGGCAATGCATATGCCGGATGTACCGGCCCCATCCCGAGCAGGCTCGGTCCTACAGGGGATTGGCGGTGGATGCATAATCTGCGTCCGCCACCAATCCAAACTGTAGGAGCGAGCCTGCTCGCGAAGACGGCGTGTCAGGCAATGCACATGCTGGATATGCCGCCCCCATCCCGAGCAGCGGAGCGCCGCCCGGGCTGCTCCCACGCCGAGACTCAATCCGGCAAATGACCCAGTGGCAACGCGCTTTGCGCCTTGACCGTCTGTATCGCGAAGTTGCTCCGGATATCACTCACCCCAGGCAACTTGAGCAAAGTCCCGGTAAGAAAACGCTCATAGCCTCGCAAATCAGGCACCACCACATGCAGCAGGAAATCCGACTCGCCCGATACCAGAAAGGCCGAGATGACTTCCGGTAGCGCCGACACCGCCTCGCGGAAACGCTCGGCCTCTGTTTCGTGATGACGCTCGACCTTGATGCCGACGAACACCGTCAATCCAAGCCCGACCTCATCAGGATCGAGACTGGCCCGATACCCCTTGATCACCCCCGCCTCTTCCAGTTGACGCACCCGGCGCAGACAGGGTGAAGCGGACAGCCCGATTTCGTCCGCCAACTGCACATTGGTCAAACGACCGTCGCGCTGAAGCGCGGCCAGAATGCGGCGGTCAAAGGCGTCAAGTTTGGTTTTTGGCATGGTCGGGCTGCTCATTGTCAAATATTGGCAGGATATACCAACTACAGGCTTTCCCGGGGTCGAATCCGCAACCACCTGCCCTGGGTATCAGGCTTAGACTTTTGTTCGTCACTCACCCCTATGGAGTACAGAACAATGGAAAACCCAGGCTTGTATTTGCTGGCGCTGGCAATGATCTACTTGCTGCCAGGCCCCGACATGATTCTGCTCCTGCAAACCGGCGCCTCACAGGGGCGGTCGGTGGCATTGGCAACGGCCCTGGGGCTTGCCATCGCTCGTAGCTGTCATGTGGCGCTGGCCGCGATGGGCCTGGCGACCTTGTTCAAAGTGGCGCCGTGGACCTTCGATGTGGTGCGTATTGCGGGGGCGGGCTATTTGCTGTGGATGGGCCTGCATTTATTCAAGAGCAACACGTTCGTCTTGTCAGCGGACGGTGTCCAGACCCAGCACAAAGCGCCCTGGAAATCGGCGATTCAAAGGGGCATGTTGACCAACCTGCTCAACCCCAAGGCGTTGCTGTTCTGCTCGGTGCTTCTGCCGCAGTTCATCACCCCTGGCGCGGCGCCAGTGATGACGCAGTTTGCGCTGCTCGGCGTGATTTTGGTGGCGGTAGGGTTAGTGTTCGACAGCAGCTACGCGCTCGCGGGAACCTGGGTCGGCCGGTGGGTGCGGCGCAATCCTACGGCGCAGCGGGTGCAGCAGTGGTTGTTTGGTGGGTTGCTGATAGGGTTTGCGGTGCGGCTGGCTTTTATGCAGCAGGCGTGAAGGGCGGGGGTGCGGCGTTTTCTGCCTCGCGCGATGGGCAGAAAACGGCCAGAAGCGGTCATTACAGGTAGGCCAGAAATGGCCCTCACAACTCAACCACAAACCCGCGCAGCCCGATGTCGTCGGCGAATGGCCCCACCGCCTTCGTGGATTCGAAGTGCCAAAAGTCCAGTGACCGATCTTAAGACGAAAAAAACCGCATTACTGCGGCTTTTATCAGGGCTCAAGCCTGTCACTTCGGTGATGGGCTCAATGAGATTTGTGCGATCCTACTTTGCTCAGTCCCTTGGTGTTGTGATCGCCTGGCGTGGTATCCGAGATCGCCCGGGCCTTGTCGATTCCGCGGGTGTCTTTGGAGTGAGCTACGCCCGAGGTTGCGACGCCGTGACCGTTGTCATCGTTGCGCTCGCTGCCGAAGTGGTTTCCGCTGGTCCCATGGTTACGGGTCGCCTTGCCGGCATGATCGCTGGCCAGCCCCTTGCCATGGCCGCTGCTGGAGGTATTGCCCGCGTGGTCCGAACCTGCACGACCGCCACCCACACCTGCACCATTGCCCCCACCGTTTCCACCGCCATTACCGCCACCGTGTCCACCACCACCTTCTTTTGCGGCAGCAGAACTGATGAGCGAGAGATCAGCAGGAAGAAGTGGAGCTGCGGCCAGCATCAGGGCGCAGGACATGACAGCGACGAGGCTCTTGTTTTTTAAAAGCATGATTGCTTCCATAAGGGATTGATATCGCAGGCTTTAAGACGCGCCTGCGGCCCGAGAGTTCAGGTCTGGCGACGGGCGGAAGCCATGCTTCCCGTATTTGGAAATCAATTCGTTTTACAGCTAATCAAATGCGCCATTCAGGACTTCATAAATAAGCCCGGTCGCCAGCGCCACTAGAATCAAATCCGTCCCAACTTGCTGCCACTCGTACCCGTCATAGTGCGGCAACCTGCCGACCAAACGACCATCGAGCTTCTTGGCGATACCAGGCGGGAGCGGCTTGCCGCGAGCGAGGTTCTTCTGAATCCCTGGCGGCAACGCAGGCCCCGGACTCCAGTAATTTCGGTAACCATCGACTATCCCCTGGACGCTCGAATGATTGATACTCGGGCCACCGTGCCAATCACCCTCACCTGACTTTTTTCCTTTACCGCCATGATCCTGGTTATGCGACTGGTTCCCTTTGCCATTTCCCTGGCCCTTGCTATTGCCAGGATCAGCCATTGCAGGCAGAGAGCCACAGATCAGGGCGAGGCAGGTAATGCCGGCGGTGATTGAGCGGAAAATGGGCATGGGAGCGTTCCTTCGTGTGGGGGGTACATTATTAAATCTAGACGATCGCTCAATGCCCAGTGCAAATGCAACGACATACACAGCCCTAGACGGTGAACAAGGGAGATTCGACGCTCAACACCGTATTGGGCACTATGCGCGCCTTTGGAATTGTGCTCTGGGCGAATGATAGGACGCTTGCTGTAACAGAAAAACTGTCGCGGCTTATATGGGTAGAATTAGTTGCATTGGGCGGTTGGATTTCAGCTTGACCATCATATTGTTGAACGACTGCTTCTGGCCGATTGCTGCCCTTCGTGAAGGCCAGCTTAGAATCAACAGCGCAATTTCCCCACCTCCCGCAATCGTCTCACCACTCAGCTCAATTGCCGCACTCCCAACCCCAGAATCAACCCACCACACAGGCGATCAATCGCTTTCCGCGCCTTTTGATACGCCGAGGAAATCCTCGGTTGCGACAACGCCAGCGCAACCAGTCCATACCAGGTCAGCGAAACCACCACCACCACCGCCAGCATCGAGACGAAGGTGCTGAGCGAGGGGTGGGTGGGGGCGGCGGCTGAAAAGACGGCGGCGTAGAAGGCCATGGATTTGGGATTGCCAATATTGGTGACGATCCCCTGAAAGAACGATTTCCGGACGCTGCCCGCCGGACCCTCGCAGGGGCGCAAGGCGGGTTGCTTGCCGGCGTTAACGATCAGGCGTAGGCCAAACCACATCAGGTACGCCGCGCCCATGATCTTCACTACCAGTGCCGCCCATGGCAAGGCTGCAAACACCAGGCCCAGGCCCGCGATCGCACAGGCAGACCAGAGCAGATTGACGGTCACGATACCGGCCACCAGGGCCAGTGCCTCGGTGCGTGTCGCGGCGACTGCCTTGTGAACCACGGCGACGAAGTTCGGCCCCGGAATCACTACGCCGGCCAGATAAACCCAGAAAACGGTGAGCATCGCCGCAGTGTCGAGCATGTCGAGCCCTTTTTGGTGCTGATCGGTATAGCGTCCATGCTAGCGAGCGACGGGGCCGACTGGCAGACACAGATCCCACAATAAACTCGGATACAGTGACCTTTTATGCGGAGTAAGTCTTGCCTGGTAATGAGGCGATCAGGGATCGCCATTAGCGAAGCTTCTCCAGCATCTGGTAGTACCACATCCCCACCGCCAGCATCGGATTGCCGAACACATCGCCCAGCGGCACCTTGATGTGCTTGCAGCCGGCAAAGGTGTCGAATTTCGCCAAGGTGCCCGTCAACGCCTCAGCCATGATCTCGCCCATGATATGGCTGGTCGCGACGCCATGCCCCGAATAGCCCTGGCAATACCAGACGTTGTCCGAAACCTTGCCCAACTGTGGAATGCGATTCATCACAATGCCCATCGCGCAACTCCATTGGAACTCGATGTCCACGCCCTTCAGCGCCGGGAAAGTACGTTCGATGCACGGGCGCAGTTCCGCGGCGATGTCTCGTGAGTCGCGTCCGGAATAGTTGGCTCCGCCGCCAAACAGCAAGCGACCATCACCGGTCAGGCGGTAGTAATCGAGGACAAACCGACAATCGTAAACGGCCAGGTCGTGCGGGTTGATCTTGCGGGCCAATTCGCCCAGCGGCGCGGTGGTGACAATTCCGCCCATGGCCGGGAAGATCTTGCCCTTGAGCTGTTTGCGCTCGAGCTTGTGGTAGACGTCGCCGGCCAGCAGAACCTGGCGCGCGTCGATCCGGCCCTGGGCCGTGACAACGGCAGGTCGGTCGCCATGGACGATCTCCAGGACCTCGGAGTTCTCAAAGATCAATGCGCCCAGGCTATGGGCGGCGCGAGCCTCACCCAGGCAGAGATTGAGTGGATGCAGGTGCAGGTTGCGCGTATTTTTCAGGGCGCCTTGATACAGCTCGCTGTCCAGATGCTGGCGCACGCCGGCCTGATCAAGGAGAGTGACCTGATCGCCCATTCCACGTCGTTGTGCTTCATCGTGAAAGGCTCGCAGTTCGTTCATGTGCGAGGGTTTCATCGCGGTATGCAGATGACCGCGCTTGAGGTCGCAGTCAATTGCGTACTTTTTCACCCGTTGCTCGATGATTTCATGGCCGCGCCAGCGCAGGTGCCAGATGAAATCGTCGACCTCATCGCCCAGACGGCTGCGCATCTGTTGGCGCATGGCCTCGTCGCCCGAAAGGCTGCCGGTGACCTGGCCGCCATTGCGTCCGCTGGCACCCCAGCCAATACGGTTGGTTTCGACAATCGCCACCTTGAGCCCGCGTTCGGCCAGCTCTACGGCGCTGGCGACACCGGTGAAGCCGCCACCGATAATCACCACGTCGACGCTGACCTGGCCTTGTAAGGTCGGGTACTGGACGGGGTCATTCAGACTGGCCGTGTAATAGGAGGCGCTGCGTTGGGCAGTGCCGATGGCACTGTGTAGGGCGACAGTCATGTAATCGATTCCTTTTATGAATGCTGATCAGGCGTGGGGCGGCGCACTGCCTGAAGTGGGGTGCAGACAGACCTGCACGGCTGCGCCAGGGATCAGCCGCCTGCCGGCAGCGGCAGACAAGTTGTCAGCGGATTGAAGTCGGCCGTGAGTGGGCCAACGGATTCAGATCGATGCGAGAGCCACATCGGGTGGGCGCGCATGACTGCAATGCCATAGCGCCCAGAAGGCCAGAATGATGGGGAAGAGGGGATTTACGCAGGGACGGGCTCGCACCTTCGGGAAGGAAGGCTGGAGCGGGCGACGGATCAAGCGCTGGTGCGGAATCATGGTTCCGGATACTCCCACCGCTCGAATGTGGGTTAAATCGGCATTTGTGAACCTTGGGTTATTGCTGGACTAAACAATCGTGCCAATGGGGCTGGATCGTGTTCTGGAGTGAAAACCTGGAAGGCGTTCGTCGATACCCAGACCCTTCCTGCGTGGGGGTGTCAGAAATTTTGTGTTCGGGCAAAACATGAGTAAGAGGTGCCTGCTGCTCGGGTCGGGCCGGCCGTTGTTCGGCAGCCTGGCGCAGGATGTTGATTTGCAAATGGTCTCCAGCCGAAGTTTCCCGTCGGGCCTGGTGCAGTCGACTTATCGGATTGCACCCTGAGCCGCAGGAGTACGGGGCAGTGGTGGGACTGCCCCGGCATGCTCAATCCAGCGGATTCAGCACCGCCCGCAACAGCGCCTGCGCCTCTTTGGTCACGCCCTTGCTGATCATCTTCTCCGGCAGGCGGGAGTGATCGAGGAAGAAGTCCCGCAGTCGATTCAAGGGTGCCGGCACGCCGTGATACAGCCGCCCGAGGAAGCGCGCGAAGGCGGTGGTCTGGTTGGTGTAGTCGACCCGTTGCTGGTCGTAGCGCCGCAAGCCGGCTGCCAGTGCCTGGGGATCGCTGAGGTCGCGTCCGCGCAGGTATTTGGCCAGGAAGTAGCCGTCTTCGATGGCCATGCCGGCGCCGTAGGCGGCGTAGGGTGAGGTGGGGTGGGCGGCGTCGCCCATGATGGTGACGCGGCCTTTTGACCATTGCTTGAGCGGGTCGCGGTATTTCACCACCCAGCGGAACAGGTTGTGCGAGGTGTCGGTGGCGTCGAGGATCTGCGGCACCGGGTAGGAGAAGCCCTTGATCCGCTCGCGCACGTAGGCGGCCGGGTCTTTGGGTTCGGGCTGGTTTTCATCGCACTTTTCGACGAACCACCATTCGAAGCAATCCTTGTCCTGATAGCGCAGCGGGGCGTAGCCCATCTGGTAGGAGTGATTGTGCTGGATGACGATTTTCTTGCGCTCGGGCCCGTCCAGTTCGCACCAGCCGAGCCAGACGGCGATGCCCAGGTGCTTGAGTTCCGAGGCGCCCCACAACTGCTCGCGTACGCTCGATTGCACACCGTCAGCGCCGATCAGCAGGTCGGCTTCATAGGCCTGGCCTTCGGCAAAGTGTACGGTCACACCGTCGGCGTGTTCCTGGTAATGACTGAAGCTGTGGTTGGGCGCGACCATATCGGCTGGTGCTGCCGCCAGCAGTCGTTCGTAGAGCTCGCTGCGCATCATGCCGGACTGCCAACCGGTGACGCCGGCCTGTTTCAACAGCTCCATGTCGATGTCAAAGTTGACCCTCACCCGACCATCGTGGCGACGAAACTCCGGCAGGCCGGCGGCAAAAATATCGTCGACCTGCACCCCGAGGCTGCGCAGGATGACGATGCCGGTGGCATTGAGGATGATTGCGCCACCCAGCGGCCGCAGTTGCGGGTGACGCTCGAACACCTTCACCGAAAAACCCGCCTGATGCAGCGCCACACCCGCCGCGATACCGCCAGGGCCGGCACCGATCACCGCCACGCGCTTGCCTTTGACTCCCAAACCTACCGACTCAATCATCTGTGCCTACCTCGTCGTTATTGTTATGAGTGCGCTGCAGGTACGGGCGTCAGCGCAGTGCCAATAACCTTAACGACCCTGGTGGCAGCCGCGCCAATCGCATCCTTCGCTATCAGGCATCGTAAAGCGCGATGCCAGGTATCTGGATTTATCGTGGATGTTGTGAGCACGAAGGGGTGGCTCAGATGTGTCCTCGTGCTTTCAGCTCTTCACGCAAAAACACCAGCGCTCTGCAAAACACCGGGTGGCAATCGTCATCCGGCAAAGGGTCAAGCGGCGCCCAGAAGAACTCGAACCGGTGGCCATGGTCATCGAGGGTCTGATGCGCCCAGTGCTCCGGCAGTGGGGCATCGACCTGACACAGGTGAAACGACCAGACCTGCCCGTGGTGCCCGGATTGCCAACAGCCCAGATTGTCCTTGATGGCGGCGGCGCGCAGGCCGGCCTCTTCCCACAGTTCACGCAGCGCCGCTTGCTGCGCCGTTTCCCCCGCTTCAATGCCGCCTTTCACCAGTTGCACCCCGGCCTGGGGATGGCGGAACAGGAGGATCCGTGGCGGCGATTCGCAGGACAGCACGACGGCGCAGGCCTTGTCGGCAAGCATGGCGATTTCCTTATCGATGATAGAGGCGGGGCATTCTACGCGTTGCTGGGGGGCTGCGATTCGACGCTTGCAAATCGATCCTTATGCGCATGACAATAAGAGTCATTATCAATCACGAATCCTTCCATTCCCATGTCTGCCAACCCTTCAGCGCTGCACAGCGCCGTCAATGATCTGTATTGCGACCATCACGGCTGGCTCAAGGGTTGGCTGCGCAAGCGTCTGGGCAATTCGTGCGATGCGGCGGATCTGGCGCAGGACACTTTCGTGCGGGTGATCAAGGCGCGTAACGCGCTGGAGATCCGCGAGCCGCGGCCGTACCTGTCGAGGGTTGCCAAGGGCTTGTTGGTGGATCTGTTCCGTCGCCGTTCGCTGGAGCAGGCCTGGCTCGAGGCATTGGCCAATGTGCCGCAGATCGAGCAGCCGTCCCTTGAAGAGCAGGCAATTCTGTTGCAGGCGCTGCTGCAGATTGACCGCATGTTGCAAGGCTTGGGGGCGAAGGTCAGACAGACGTTTATCCTGTCGCAGTTCGACGGGTTGACCTACCCGCAGATCGCCGAGCGCCTGAATATCAGCGTGCGCAGCGTCAACAACTACATGGCCAAGGCCATGGAACATTGCTGCCTGATGCAGATCCAGCTGGAACTGGCATGAGCCTGTCGCCGGTCGAACGCACGGCGATCAGTGCAGCAGCCCAGTGGTATGCGCGCCTGCAATCCGGCATCGCCAGCGACGCTGACCGTGCCGGTTGGAATGAGTGGCTGCAGGCGGATCCGGCGCATCGCCAGGCCTGGCAGCGGATGGCGGCGGTGGGTGAGCAAATGGCGAGTGTGCCGGGCAACCTGGCGGCGCCGGCGTTGCGCGGCGTCGAGCGCTCGCGGCGGCAGGTATTGCGCAGTGTGCTGTTGCTGGGGTCGGCCGGTTCGCTGGGCTGGCTGGGGTGGCGCAGCGACGCGTCGCAGCAACTGTTGGCGGATTATCGCACCGGGGTCGGCGAGCGCCGGCAGTTTCGTCTGGCCGATGGCAGCTCGTTGCTGCTCAACACCGATACCTCGGTGAACCTGCGTTTTGATGGCCGGCAACGGCTGCTGCAGCTGCTACACGGCGAGATTCTGGTGAGCACCGCGGGCGATTCGTTGCAGCGGCCGTTCAAGGTCCTGACCCGACACGCCGAAGTGCTGGCGCTGGGCACGCGTTTTATCGTCCGGGCCGGGGAGGCAGGGGGTGAAGTGGCGGTGCTGGAAAAGGCGGTGCAGGTCACCGCTTTTGGTGGGGGCTCATCGGTGCGTCTGGAAGCCGGGCATTCCCTTGGTTTCAGTCAAGGTGCTGTGGGTGCGGTACGCCGCAACGATGCCTCGGTCGGGGCCTGGCAACAGGGCAGCATCATCGCGATCAATCGGCCGCTGGGTGAACTGCTCGCCGAGCTGTCGCGCTATCGTCCGGGTGTTGTGCGCTGTGATCCGGCGATTGCCCAGTTGAAAGTCTCTGGCGCCTTTCCCATCGATGACACCGACCTGGCGCTGTCGGCGCTGGAGAGCGGGTTCTCGCTGCAGGTCAGGCGCTTCAGCCGTTATTGGGTCACTGTCTCGGCGCCGGCCAGCAGCGCTGTGCTCTGATCAAAATTTTCTTTCCGCGTTTTGCACTATTCATGTACGCCGTCCGGCTCATCCCTCAATGAGTTTTTATTCAGCGTTTCTGGGGGGAGGGTAAGCATGTCATCGGTGTTCAAATCGGCGCGTCTGGCATTGGCGGTGAAGGTCGGCGTATTGGCACTAGCGGTCAGTGGTGTTTGCGCAACGGCAGCCGTGGCCGCGCCACAGCAAAGCGCGGTGCAGTCGTTTAATATCGGCGCCGGCAGTCTGACGGAAGTCCTCAGCCGTTTCGCCAGCGCGGCTGGCGCGGCGATTTCCTTCGATGCGCGGCAAACCGACGGCATGAACTCGGCCGGACTCAAAGGCAGCTACGGCGTCAGTGAAGGCTTTGCGCGGATTCTCGCTGGCAGCGGCCTGCAGGCCGAACCCCAGGCCAATGGCACCTATGTACTGCGTGCGGTGCCGACTTTCGGTTCGGCACTGGAACTGGGCGCCACCAACATTAATGGGCAGATGCTCGGGGCGACCACCGAGGACAGCGGTTCCTACACCACAGGCGCGGTGACCATCGGCAAGGGGCAGCACTCGCTCAAGGAGACGCCGCAATCGGTCACGGTGATGACCCGCAAGATGCTCGACGACCAGAACCTCAATACCATCGATCAAGTCATGGAGAAGACCCCGGGCATCACCGTCTACGACTCGACCATGGGCGGCAAATACTTCTATTCCCGTGGCTTCCGCATGTCCGGCCAGTATCAGTACGACGGCGTGCCCCTGGACATGGGCAACCTCTACGTTCAGGCCGACAGCTTCAGTGGCGACATGGCTTATTACGACCGGGTGGAAATCCTCCGCGGCGCCGCCGGCATGATGAAAGGCGCGGGCGGCACGGCCGGTGGCGTCAACTTTGTGCGCAAACGCGGGCAGGCGACGCCGAGTACCGAGATCACTTTGTCCGGTGGCAGTTGGGACAACTACCGTGGCCAGGTCGACACCGGCGGCCCGCTGAATGACGCCGGGACGATTCGCGGCCGGGCGGTGGTTGCCGAACAGAGCCGGCATTACTTTGTCGACGACGCCAGCCGCAAGGACCAGGTGTATTACGGCGCCCTCGACTTCGACCTGAATGCCGACACCACCCTCGGCCTGGGCGTTGCCTATGAAGACGTGGATGCCAATCCGTGCTGGGGCGGCCTGCCGCGCTACAAGGATGGCAGCGACTTGAAACTCGGCCGCTCGACCTGTCTCGATCCGTCCTGGAACACCTGGCGCAGCCAGCGCACCACGGTGTTCAGTGATCTTGCCCATCAGCTCAACGACAACTGGGCGCTGAAAGTCGCCAGCGTTTACACAAAGAACACCCAGGACATCAAATATGCCTTCGCTTCCGGTGCGGTGTCGCCGGGCGTCGGTACCACCGGCATGCTCGGCAGCATGTACGACTACGATCAGGTCGATTACGGTCTCGATGCTTACGTCGATGGCAAGTTCGATGCCTTTGGCCGCCAGCACGAGCTGGTGGTGGGCGCCAACGCCAGTCGCGGCAAGAAAGACGACTTCTACTCGGTGGCCTTCCTGCCGCAGCGGCAGAATGTGTTCAACCCGAACAAACATATTCCTGAGCCGGACGACAGCTACTTCATCGATAACTCGTCGCGCGGTGGACCGGTCAATTCGTTGACCAAACAGAAGGGTGTGTACTCGATCCTGCGCTTGAAGCTGGCGGATCCGCTGACCCTGGTTGGCGGTACTCGCGTGAGCTGGTACAGCTCGGACACCGACTATGACTTCATCAACAGCGGCACCTCGGAACACGCCAGCACCAAAGAGACCGGGCAGGTCACGCCCTTTGCCGGGGTGCTGCTGGACCTGAACGAGAACCTCACGGCCTATGCCAGCTACTCGGACATCTTCACCCCGCAGGGCAATTACCGCTCCGAAGGCGGCTCGGCGCTCAAGCCGCTGGTGGGTCAGAGTTACGAACTGGGGATCAAGGGCGCTTGGTACGAAGGGCGCCTGAATGGCTCGTTCAATCTGTTCCGCACGATTCAGAAGGATCAGGCGCAGACTGACTACAACTCGTCCTGCCCGTCATCCGACGGCTATTGCTACGTCAACGCCGGCAAGGTCCGCGCCCAGGGCTTTGAAGCTGAGGTCAGCGGTGAAGTCATCGAACGCCTGCAACTGCTCGCCGGCTACACCTACACCCAGACCAAGACCCTCGACGACATCGACGACAGCCTCAACGGCGCGGCCTTCAACACCTACGTGCCGCGACACATGCTGCGACTGTGGGGCGATTACCAGTTGGACGGTGCGCTGGAGCGTTTCACCCTGGGGGCCGGGGTCAATGCGCAGAGCGACAACTTCCGGGTCTCGCCATCGAGCGGTGAGAAGATTACCCAGTCGGGTTATGCGGTATGGAATGGTCGCATCGGCTACCGGATCGACGACACCTGGTCGCTGGCCTTGAACGGCAACAACCTGTTCGACAAGCGCTACTACTCGACCATCGGCACCGAGACCTTCGGTAACTACTACGGCGATCCGCGTAACTTCATGGTGTCGGTGAAGGCGAGTTTCTGAGGTTGTTGCGGATGGCCCGCGTGTCATGACCGACCACAAACTCGATAGGCATCACACTCCACTGGCGCGAGCCTGTCGAATCGTCGCGATGCGGCGGCCCGACAAGCCAGCTCCTACCGTTTGTCTTTCAATTCAGGGGGGGCTTTAGGCAGCCCCATCCACAAACTGCTCCGCGTAATGACACGCCACCTGCCGACTGTCCACCA
>NZ_JALJRO010000017.1:0-127786 GCF_024519635.1 Pseudomonas sp. Pse1 | reverse complement strand
TGCGCCCCAACGACCTGATCTGGAACTACTGGGTCAACAACTACCTGCTGGGCAAGGAGCCGCCGGCGTTCGACATCCTCTACTGGAACAACGACAACACACGCCTGCCGGCAGCCCTGCACGGCGACCTGCTGGACTTCTTCAAGCACAACCCGCTGACCCACCCAGGCGGCCTGGAGGTGTGCGGTACGCCGATCGACTTGCAGAAAGTCAACGTCGACAGTTTCAGCGTGGCCGGCATGAATGACCACATCACCCCGTGGGACGCGGTCTACCGCTCCACCCTGCTGCTTGGCGGCGATCGGCGCTTCGTGCTGTCCAATAGCGGTCACGTGCAGAGCATTCTCAACCCACCGGGCAACCCCAAGGCCCACTATGTCGAGAGCGCAAAAATGACCAGCGACCCGCGGGCCTGGTACTACGATGCCAAGCAGGCCGAGGGCAGTTGGTGGACCGAGTGGCTGGGCTGGATCCAGGCGCGCTCCGGCGCCCAACGGGAAACCCTTATGGCGCTGGGGAACCAGAAATACCCTCCTCAGGAAGCCGCACCTGGCACCTATGTGCGGGTGCGTTGACCACAGACTGCGCGGCGGCCGGGACACGGGCCGTCGCATTCACCGACCTCAAGCATCGACCACTAAGAAGACTGGATGAAAACCCGCGACCGGATTCTTGAATGCGCCCTGTTGTTGTTCAACCAGAAGGGCGAACCGAATGTCTCGACCATGGAGGTTGCCAACGAAATGGGGATCAGCCCCGGCAACCTCTACTACCACTTTCACGGTAAGGAGCCGTTGATTCTCGGTTTGTTCGAGCGCTTTCAAAGTGAGCTGACACCGCTGCTGGATCCGCCCTCCGATGCACGCTTGAGTCCGGACGAGTACTGGCTGTTCCTGCACCTGATCATCGAGCGCCTGGCGCATTACCGCTTTCTGTTCCAGGACCTGTCGAACCTGGCCGGACGCCTGCCGAAATTGGCCAAGGGCATCCGCAACCTGCTCAACGCCCTCAAGCGTACGCTGGCCTCATTGCTGGCGCGCCTCAAGGCTGAGGGAAGACTGGTGAGCGATACCCGTGCTCTCGGGCAACTGGTCGAGCAGATCACCATGACCCTGCTGTTCTCCCTCGACTACCAGCGGATTCTCGATCGTGAAGGCGAGGTGCGGGTGGTGGTCTATCAGATCATGATGCTGGTGGCGCCCCACCTGCAGCCGGCGGGCAAGATAGCGACCGAGCAACTGGCGCAGCAATATCTCGAAGCGCACGCCTGAACACAGTGCGGTGTGGCGTAGGCCCCATCGCGAGCAGGCTAGCTCCTACGGTGGTCTGTGGTTCAACTCAAAAGGCCCAAACAAAAACGCCCGACCTTCGCAGGCCGGGCGTTTTTGTGTGTCCCGCAGTAATCAGGACTGACTGGTTGGCGCCGCTGGAGTGGGCGTTGCAGTCGGGGTTGCAGCAGGTGCTGGCGCGGCGGCGGAGTTTGCCGAGCTGACCGGCGCTGGCGCGGCAGCAGCGGCCGGCTTCGCAGCGACGGCTGGCGCTTTCGGCGCAGCAGGCTTTTTGGCTGCCGGCTTTTTCGCTGCGGCCGGTTTGGCTGCTGGCTTGGCCGCTGCGGTTTTCGCCGCAGGCTTGGCGGCTGGCTTGGCTGCCGGTTTTGCTGCGGCCTTGGCGGCGACCGGCTTGGCGGCGGGTTTGGCGGCGGGTTTGGCCGCTGCCGTTTTCGCAGCCGGCTTGGCCGCTGCTTTGGCTGCAGGTTTGGCGGCGGCCTTGGCGGCAACCGGTTTGACGGCTGGCTTGGCAACAGCAGGTTTGGCCGCTGCGGTTTTCGCCGCAACAGGTGCAACCTTGGCACCGGTGAGTTTTTCGATCTGCTTGGTCAGGGTATCGACCTTGCTGTGCAGTGCCTTGACTTCATTGCGGCTTGGCACGCCCAGACGAGAAATGGCGCTGTTCAGGCGCTTGTCGAAAGCCCCTTCCAGTTCATCCCATTTGCCCAGCGCACGATCTTTCACGCCGGAGATACGCGACTTGGCGGACGACGCAGAGTCTTTGGCAGCGTCGACTTTTTTACCCACAGCGCTCTTGGTGAGCTTCTCTGCTTTCTCGCCATCTTTAACCAATGCATCGAAGAGTTTGCTGCCGTCAGTGTCGATCTTCGAGTACACGCCTAAACCAGCCAGCCAGATTTTGCGGGAGTAGTCTTCGACTTTCCCGATCCACGAGCTGCCTTCTTTATCAGTGGTTTTTTTACCAGCCATCCCGTTCTCCTTAATGTTTACGCGCGACACGTTCGAGCAATGCCGTCAGCCCATCGAGCTTAGCAGAGAGTGTCTCAACGTCATGTTTAGACGCAATGCCGACACGATTCAAGGCATTGGCGACACGGGTGTCGAAAGCCCGCTCGACTTTGTCGAACTGCACTTCAACACGCTCCCTGAGACTGACCACTTCACCCTTGACGTTATCGATCTGAGTGTTGGCGGCTTCAAGTTGTTCATCCACAACTTTTTTGCCTTTCTTTTCAACAGCTTGACCCGACTTGATCAACTCTTGAACGTACTCGCTGCCCTCTTGGCCAACCTTGGCGTAGGCACCCAGGCCAGCCAGCCAGATCTTGCGGGCATAGGATTTCACTTCATTCACCGGGGCAGGCTGAACGTCGGTTTTTTTCTTCAGAATAACTTTGGCCATGGTGCACCTCACGCGCAGAAGGTTTGAGGAACTGCCCGCGAAAGAGTCGGGCTCAGGCACACGGTAGGGAGAAAAATTAGAAACGGCACCCTAACCCGGGATTGCTGAGTGCACCGTTTGAATTGTGGGAGCGAGCCTGTCGAATCGTCGCACCGTCGCGAAGAGGCCCTCAAACCATGCACTGCCCTCGAGCACGCCATCGCCAGTTCAAGCCGGCTCCCACAGGAGGAAGGGGGGATATCTGCCAATCGATGCCCGATTCAAACCAACGCCTTGTCCAGCGCCTTCTCGATTTCCGCCTTGATCACGCCGCTCATCGCCGACATCATCAGGCCCAGCTCGACATCGACCCGAATCGAATCCTCGGCCACATGCACCGCACCCTTGACCCCGGAGCGCTTGAGATTGAGGGTGTCGCCGGCCCATTGCGGCTCCAGGCCGTATTCCTCGGAGAGCTTCTTCGCCAGCTTCTCGGCCTTCTCGCGGGCCGCGTCCTTACCCAGGCTGTGGGCACGTTCAACACTAATGCGGGCCATTGAATGACTCCTTCTTTGTAAATTCAGCGATGGATGCTTGTCGGTAAATCTGACCGCCACTGCGGCAAATCGTCCCGAAGGTCGCCCATCTTACCTTTAGCCATTCCAAGACAAAGCATGGCTTGGGGATTAGAATGGCGCGCATTCTCTTATGGTGACAGCGATATGACTGATCAGCGCAAAGGCAGCGATGCCGAACCCACCACGCACTTTGGCTTCAAGAACGTTCCGGAAAGCCAGAAGGCGGAAAAAGTCGCCGAAGTATTCCACTCGGTAGCGGCCAAGTACGACTTGATGAATGACGTGCTGTCCGGCGGCATGCACCGTCTGTGGAAGCGTTTCACCATCGAGCTGTCGGGTGTGCGCGCAGGCAATCGCGTGCTGGACATCGCGGGCGGCACCGGTGACCTGGCGGCCAAGTTCTCGCACCTGGTTGGCCCTACCGGCCAGGTAGTCCTGGCGGACATCAACGAGTCCATGCTCAAGGTCGGTCGTGATCGCCTGCTGGACAAAGGCGTGGCCGGCAACATCGAGTTCGTCCAGGCCGACGCCGAGAAGCTGCCCTTCCCGGACAACCACTTCGATTGCGTGACCATCGCCTTCGGCCTGCGCAACGTGACCCACAAGGAAGACGCCCTGCGCTCGATGCTGCGCGTACTCAAGCCCGGCGGCCGCTTGCTGGTGCTGGAGTTCTCCAAGCCAACCAATGCGCTGATGTCCAAGGTCTATGACGCCTACTCGTTTGCCTTTATGCCGATGGTCGGCAAGCTGATCCTCAACGACCCGGAAAGCTATCGCTACCTGGCCGAATCGATCCGCATGCACCCGAACCAGGAAACCCTGAAGTCGATGATGGTCGAGGCCGGTTTCGACCGCGTGACCTACCACAACATGACCTCCGGTATCGTCGCCCTGCACCGCGGCATCAAGCCCTGATGCTGCTCGCCGGCCTGCTCGCCAGTGTCGAACTCGGCCTGAATCGGGTTCTTCGTCTCGACAGCACCGCGCTGCCGCGCCTGGCGCACCTGAGCGGCAAGGTGATTGCCGTCGAGTGTCGCAGCCCGGCACTGCAGCTGTTCATCCTGCCTAGCGATGAAGGCCTGCTGCTGGCCGCGCATTGGGAAGCCGAAGCCGACTGCACCTTGCGCGCCCCCGCTTCCAGTTTGCTGGCGCTGGCGTTGAGCAAGGACAAGACGGCGATCCTGCACCGCCCCGAAGTCGAGCTCGATGGCGACAGCGGCGTGTTGCTGGAATTGGCCGGCGTGCTGCAGGACCTGGAGCTGGACTGGGAGTACGAACTCTCGCGCTGGCTCGGCCCGGTGGCCAGCCACCTGATCGGCGGTCACCTGCGCAGTCGCGCCCGCTGGTATCAACAAGGTTTCGCCAGTCTCAACCAGAACCTCGCCGAATACCTCGCCGAAGAATCGCGCACCCTGGTGGGCCAGCGCGAAGCCGAAGCCCGATTCAGTGAACTGGACCAGGTCAAACTCGACCTGGAACGTCTTGAGGCGCGCCTGGAGCGTCTTTCCCGATCCCTCGACTCAAGCGATAACGCATGAAGCTGCTCGCCGTCCGCCGTCTGTTGCGCATCCAGCGCGTCGTGATCCGCTACCGCCTCGATGACCTGCTGTTTGCCCTGCCCCTGCCCTGGTTCCTGCTGGCCCTGCGCTACGCACTGCCGTGGCGCTGGTTCCCGCGCAAGCCCCTCGATCTCAGCCGTGGCGCACGCTTGCGCCTGGCATTGCAGGACCTGGGACCGATTTTCATCAAGTTCGGGCAAATCCTGTCCACCCGCCGCGACCTGCTGCCCGAGGACATCGCCGACGAGTTGATGCTGCTGCAGGACCGCGTTCCGCCGTTCGATTCGCAGCTTTCGGTGAAGCTGATCGAAGAGCAACTCGGCAAGAAGATCAGCGAAGTGTTCAGCCGTTTCGACGTCGAGCCATTGGCTTCGGCCTCGGTGGCGCAGGTGCATGCCGCGCAACTGAAAACCGGCGAAGAAGTGGTGGTCAAGGTCATCCGCCCGGGCCTCAAGCCGATCATCGCGCAGGACCTGGCATGGTTGTTCATCCTCGCCCGAGCCGCCGAAAAGCTTTCCGCCGACGCGCGCCTGCTGCACCCGGTGGATGTGGTCCAGGACTACGAAAAGACCATCTACGACGAACTCGACCTGCTCCGTGAGGCCGCCAACGCCAGCCAGCTCAAGCGCAACTTCGATGGCTCGCCGCTGCTCTACGTGCCTCAGGTCTACTGGGACTGGTGCCGCCCCAAAGTGCTGGTGATGGAGCGCATCTACGGAATCCAGGTGACCGACCTGGCAACCCTCGCCGACCAACGCACCGACATGAAAATGCTCGCCGAACGCGGCGTCGAAATCTTCTTTACCCAGGTGTTCCGCGACAGCTTCTTCCATGCAGACATGCACCCGGGCAACATCTTCGTCAGCACCGTCAACCCGTGGAGTCCGCAGTACATTGCCATCGACTGCGGCATCGTCGGCAGCCTGACCCCGGAAGACCAGGACTACCTGGCACGCAACCTGTTCGCTTTCTTCAAGCGTGACTACCGCCGTGTGGCCCAGTTGCACATCGACTCCGGCTGGGTGCCGGCGGAAACCAAGCTCAACGAATTCGAGGCGGCGATTCGCACCGTGTGCGAGCCGATCTTCGAAAAACCGTTAAAAGATATTTCCTTCGGCCAGGTGCTGATGCGCCTGTTCCAGACCGCTCGCCGCTTCAACATGGAAGTGCAGCCGCAGTTGGTCCTGCTGCAGAAAACCCTGCTCAACATCGAAGGCCTGGGTCGTCAACTGTACCCCGACCTGGACCTGTGGAACACCGCCCAGCCATTCCTCGAACGCTGGATGCGCGAGCGCGTCAGCCCGAAAACCCTGCTCGGCAACCTGCACAGTCAGGTGGAGCAACTGCCGCACCTGGCCAGCATGACCCGCGATCTGCTGGAGCGCATGTCCCAACCCCACGCGTCCGATCCTCCGCCACCCTGGCACCGGCGCCGCGACGACTGGTTCCTGCGCCTGCTCGGTACAGCCCATCTGGCCGGTGGCGCAATCCTGCTGGCGGGTGGTCCACTGAACGAACTGGGCCACTGGCCAGGCGGCGTAATGGTGGCTGTGGGCTTGTATCTGGTCGTTCGTCGATAGCCAGCCGCGTCATCGGCTGGCACACTGTTTCAATTCGCCTGGGCCCAGCGAACACGCCGGGTCAGGTTGTCGGAGTCGAAGATGAAAAACTGGCTGGACGAGATCAAATGGGACAGTGACGGCCTGGTGCCGGCGATTGCCCAGGACTACAAGACCGGGCGCGTGTTGATGATGGCCTGGATGAACCGCGAAGCACTGCAACTGACCGCCGCCGAGAACCGCGCCATCTACTGGTCGCGCTCGCGTGGCAAACTGTGGCGCAAGGGCGAAGAGTCCGGCCACGTCCAGACCCTGCATGAGATGCGTCTGGACTGCGACGCCGACGTGATCATCCTGATGGTCGAGCAGATTGGCGACATCGCCTGCCATACCGGTCGCCAGAGCTGCTTCTATCGCGTCTTTGAAAACGGCGACTGGAAAACCGTCGATCCGGTGCTCAAGGACCCGCATGCCATCTACAGCGCAGGACACACCCATGAGTGACACCCTGAACCGCCTGGCCCAAGTGCTCGAAGACCGTAAAGGCGCTGCCGCCGACAGTTCCTACGTCGCCAGCCTGTACCACAAGGGCCTCAACAAGATTCTGGAAAAGGTCGGCGAAGAGTCGGTCGAGACCATCATCGCCGCCAAGGATGCCGCCGCCAGCGGAGATTGCAGCGATGTCATCTACGAAACCGCAGACCTGTGGTTCCATAGCATGATCATGCTCGCCCAACTGGGCCAGCATCCACAGGCGGTTCTGGACGAACTGGACCGTCGCTTCGGCCTTTCCGGGCACGTCGAGAAAGCCTCGCGTCCGTCCAACTGAATAACGATTAGAGAGGAGTTGCAACATGGGCATTTTTGACTGGAAACACTGGATCGTCATTCTCGTGGTGGTCGTTCTGGTGTTCGGCACCAAGAAACTGAAAAACCTCGGCACCGACGTCGGCGAGTCGATCAAGGGCTTCCGCAAGGCCATGAACGACGATGAAAAACCCGCCGAGCCGGGCGTCCCACCCACTGCACAGCCAGTACCGCCAGTGCAGCCACAGGCTTCGACCCTGAAAGAGCCGCACACCATCGACGTGCAGGCGCAGAAAGTCGAAGAGCCGACCCGCAAAGACTCGTGAGCACAGACTAATGTTCGGTATCAGCTTCTCTGAATTGCTGCTGGTCGGCCTCGTTGCCCTGCTGGTGCTGGGTCCCGAGCGCCTGCCCGGCGCTGCGCGCACCGCCGGCCTGTGGGTCGGGCGCCTGAAGCGCAGCTTCAATGCGATCAAACAGGAAGTTGAGCGTGAAATCGGTGCCGACGAAATCCGTCGGCAACTGCACAACGAGCACATCCTGTCGCTGGAACAAGAGGCGCGCAACATCCTCAATCCGGTCCAGCAACAGCCGACTCCGCCGGCCACCTCGACCGAGCAGAACGCCCAGGCCGCGGCCCCGGTGGTCGAGCCAGCCCCGGCACCGGCCAGCCCGCCTGCGCCAGCCAGCGTTACTCCCGAGGCGGCCGCTGCGGCGCCTGCCCCCCATGACTCCACTCTGCCGCCGCGAGCCCCATGAGCGATATTCCAGAGAATGACCAGCACATGCCGCTGGTTTCGCACCTCACCGAGCTGCGCACCCGACTGCTGCGCTGCGTCGCGGCGATCTTCCTGATCTTCGCCGGGCTGTTCGCCTTCACCCAGCAGATCTACACCTTCGTCTCGACCCCGTTGCGAGCCTACCTGCCCGCCGGCGCGACGATGATCGCCACCGACGTGTCATCGCCGTTCCTGACGCCGTTGAAGCTGACCATGATGGTCTCGCTGTTCCTGGCGATCCCGGTGATCCTGCATCAGATCTGGGGCTTCATCGCACCCGGCCTGTACAAGCACGAGAAGCGCATCGCCGTGCCGTTGCTGTGCTCAAGCATTGTGCTGTTCTACGCCGGCATGGCGTTCGCCTATTTCCTGGTGTTCCCGCTGATCTTCAAATTCTTCGCCGCCGCCACTCCGGCCGGCGTGGAGATGATGACCGACATCACCAGCTACCTGGATTTCGTCATGACGCTGTTCTTCGCCTTCGGCGTGGCGTTTGAAATCCCGGTGGCTGTGGTCCTGTTGGTGTGGATCGGCGTGGTCGACGTGGCCTACCTGAAGAAAATCCGTCCGTACGTGATCATCGGCTGTTTCGTGGTCGGGATGATCCTCACGCCGCCGGATATCTTCTCCCAGACCCTGCTGGCCGTGCCGATGTGGATGCTGTTTGAAGTCGGCATCCTGTTTGGCAGCCTGATCAGCAAGCGCGGCGACCATCCGGACGACCAGGCGGCAGACGATCACAACGACCAGCCGCCAGCGACCCAGCCGTGAATCTGCTGCTCCTCGAAGAGGCTGACTTCATTTCAGCCGACCGCGTCGTGCTGCGCGATCGGCGCCTGACCCACATGCAGGAAGTGCATCGCGTGGCGGTCGGCGATAGCTTGCGGGTCGGGCGCATCGGCGGCTTGATGGGTGCCGCCGAAGTGCTGCGCCTGGAGTCCGGCGAAGCCGAGCTGCGGGTCAGCCTCGACCAGGCACCGCCAGCCAAATTGCCGCTGACCCTGGTCCTCGCCCTGCCCCGCCCGAAGATGCTCCGTCGGGTGTTTCAGACCGTGGCCACCATGGGCGTGGCCAATGTGGTGCTGGTCAACAGCTACCGCGTTGAAAAGAGCTTCTGGCAGACCCCGTTCCTCGAACCCGAAGCGATCCGCGAACAACTGGTCCTGGGTCTGGAACAAGCCCGTGATACCGCCTTGCCGAGCATAACCATCGAAAAGCGCTTCAAGCCGTTTGTCGAAGACCGCCTGCCGGCCATCGTCGAAGGCACCCTGGGCCTGGTCGGTCACCCCGGCAACCACCCGCCCTGCCCACGCGGACTGAATGAGCCGGTGACCCTGGCCATCGGCCCTGAAGGTGGCTGGATCCCCTACGAGATCGACCTGCTGGGCAAGGCCGGGCTGCAACCGGTGCAGTTGGGCGAACGCATCCTGCGGGTTGAAACCGCCGTCACCGCCTTGTTGGCCCGCCTGTTCTAAGTCTGCGCCTACAGATTCACGCTCGCCTGCCGATAACCTCCCCAAGAATTGATTCGATGGGGAGTTCGCAGCATGTACCGATGGTTAGCCGAGAATCTGGGCAATGTGAGCGTCAATCGCAAGCTGGGAATCGGCTTCGGACTGGTGCTGTTGCTGACCCTGTTGATCACCGTCAACGGCTGGTCGGGCATGAGCAGCATCATCAGCCGGGGCGACAAGCTGGGCTACATCTCCAGCCTCAACGAGCTGACCAAGGACCTGCGCATCGCTCGCCTGAACTACGACATGCAGCATGGCGAGCAAGGCCCGGCGGCGGTCAGCGAGGTGTTGAACACCCTCGACCAGGGCCTCAAGAGCGCCCTGACGATGATCGAACAGCCTGCTGACCTGGCCATGCTCAAGCAGCAACTGGACGCCGTCAGCGCCTACCGCAGCGCCTTCACCGACCTGACCCAGGCCACCGCCAGCCGCGAGGCCGCGCGCGCCAGGCTGGGTGCCACCGCCGACAACGCCGTGGCGCGGGTCGCTGAAATCGAAAAAACGTTGCTGCAAGGCGACAACGTCAGCCAGTTCAACAGCGTCGTCGAGCTGAGCAAACTGCTCCAGCAAGCGCGTTTCCAGGTGCGCGGCTATACCTACAGCGGCAAGGCCGAGGCCCAGCAACCGGCCCTCGACGCCATCGACAATGCCCTCAGCTACCTGAAAAGCCTGCCGGGGCAGTTGCCTGATCGGCACGCCACTAACCTGCAGCAGGCCAGCGATTCTCTGGTCGGCTACCGTGCAGCGGTCAGTCAGTTCCGCGACGCTCAGGTCGCCAGCGCGGCCGCGCTCAAGGACATGGCCCAGCAAGGCGAACGGCTGATGGACCTGAGCAAAAAGCTGACGCTATCCCAGACCCAGGTGCGCGACAGCGATGCCGCACACGCCAAGAACACCCTGCTGCTGGCCACCATCCTTGCGCTGGTCTTTGGCCTGATCGCGGCCTGGGCCATCACTCGCCAGATCATCATCCCGCTGAATCAGGCCCTGACCGTCTCGCAGCGCATCGCCGCAGGCGACCTGACCCACGACCTGGTGTCCCAGCGTCGCGACGAGCTGGGTCAGTTGCAACGTGCGATCCAGAGCATGACCGTCGGCCTGCGCGAGCTGATCGGTGGCATCAGCGACGGCGTGACGCAAATCGCCAGCGCTGCCGAAGAGCTGTCCGCCGTGACCGAGCAGACCAGCGCCGGGGTCAACAGCCAGAAAGTCGAGACCGACCAGGTAGCCACCGCCATGAACGAAATGGCCGCCACCGTGCAGGAAGTCGCGCGTAACGCCGAAGAGGCGTCCGAAGCCGCCGTCGCCGCCGACCAGCAGGCCCGCGAAGGTGACAAGGTCGTCAACGAAGCCATCGCGCAGATCGAGCGCCTGGCCACCGAAGTCGGCCACTCCACCGAAGCCATGGGCCATCTGCAGCGCGAGAGCGACAAGATCGGCAGCGTGCTGGACGTGATTAAGTCCGTAGCCCAGCAAACCAACCTGCTGGCCCTTAACGCCGCCATCGAGGCCGCGCGTGCCGGTGAAGCCGGCCGTGGTTTCGCCGTGGTCGCCGACGAAGTGCGCAGCCTGGCGCAGCGCACCCAGAAATCCACGGAAGAGATCGAAGAACTGATCGTCGGCCTGCAAAGCGGCACCCAACAGGTCGCCAGCATCATGGACAACAGCCGCGCCCTGACCGACAGCAGCGTCGAGCTGACCCGCCGCGCCGGTGGTTCACTGGACAACATCACCCGCACCGTGTCGGCGATCCAGGCAATGAACCAGCAGATCGCCGCCGCTGCCGAACAGCAAAGCGCGGTGGCCGAAGAGATCAATCGCAGCGTGCTCAACGTGCGTGACGTCTCCGAACAGACGGCCGCCGCCAGCGAAGAAACCGCGTCCTCCAGCGTCGAGCTGGCGCGGCTCGGCACTCACCTGCAAATGCTGGTGGGCAAGTTTCGGGTTTGATCGAGACCGGGAGGCTGCCAGCAGCCTCCCGCTTCAGTCCGGCGAGCCACCCACCTGACGAATATGCCGGGCCATCGCCGCCAGGTCGTGATTGAGTTCGCCCTTGAAATCATGGGACGAGATATAGCCCTCGTAGCGCTCGAAGAACTTGTCGACGTTGGACGCCAGCGGCTTGAAGGCACTGGAGTCGCCCGTGCCGTGCATAGGAAAGAGCTTCGCGTGCAGATGATCGATGCCATAGCCTTCGAGCATCAGGCCGGTGCGGCCAACGCCCGGCAGCGCGCGGTCGATCAACAAGGCGACCTTTTTCGCTGCAATCACCAACCCCGCCAGCACTTCGTCCGATTGGGCAAACGCGTAGCTGCCATGGTGCTGCCTCGGCACCACCACCGAAAAACCCGGTGTATTGGGGTGAATGGAGAGAAAGGCGACGTGGCCTTCATCCTGCCAAATCAGATGCATCGGCGCTTGGCCGGCGAGCATTGCGCAAAAAATACAATCCATGTGCTGTAAACCTTCCGGGTGATCATTGATAAACGTTGCGGGCGTCCGTCGATTTAGCGATTTCACTCACCCTTCATCGACACTAACAGTTCTGATAGTTACGCAATATTCAGAACGGGCTCAGGATTGTCTTCCCAGCAGGTTTTCGGAGCACAATCATGAACGATGACCCAGTTGATCACTCTGCCCAGCCACAACTGCCCGTAATCGAACCCGTTGAGCCTCATACCAACTACAGCCGCTGGATGACCGATATGGCGGCGGAAATCGCCGGGCTGACCCTTCATCAGTTGGCGATTCCTGGGGCGCATAATTCTGGCGTGGACATGGCGGGCACATGGGGCGTGGAAGCGCTGCTCGCCGCCTGCCAGAACAAATCGTTTCCCTTCCAGTTCGCCGCCGGAGCCCGATATCTTGATTTGCGACTTGAGGATAGAAGTTACTGGAAGATGGTTGGCAATTTCGCACCACAGCGGGTGTTCGTAGAGGCATTCGAGTTTACACATGGAAACGATTCATATTGGATTTCAAATACCAGCGCCGGACGGACTTTGCAGTACCTCATAGCAGAGGCGAAAAAGTTCGCAGAGAACAACCCTGGAGAAATCATAATCCTTGACATTCGACACTTCAAAAATAGGCAGCCAGAAAGTCTCGAGCGCGCCTTTGCGCACCTAACACCCATAAAATACATGTTGATTCCAACGTCAGCTGCCAATCTGACTTTAGGTACAATCCGCGCAGCCCATCCGGGAAGAAATATCATCCTTTGCTTCGATCATGGCGAACCAAAAGACTGGAAACGGGAATGGGTACAAAAACCTTACCTATGGTCCTCGATTAAACATGCGTGGAGCGTCATCGACAACGAACAGACGGTGACAGAGGCCGTCATCAACGCAATGCTTTCACCACCCAGTGAACAATATTGGGTATTGAGCGCAGCGGCTCGCAACAAAAATGGCCCCATGTACTTGAGAGCCAACCATCCGATACGAACTGAAACATTCAGAAATGGCAGGAAAACTGCCAACGTTGTCATGGTGGACTTCATCGAAAGAGCAGAAACCATCACCAGTGTTACGGAGCAGTGTATTGCACTGAATCGACTGCGCTCACATGATGTACAGCCACCGACCACTCCCCAAAACCTGAAAGCCAGAAAGGTCCCTGGAGATAACCTGCAAAATACGGTGGAAGTGAGTTTGGATCGTTCAGACGATGGTATTGGGATCCGTACATACGAAATATATGAAGGCGATAATCTGCTGTTCACTACCAGCAATATCCCTCACCAAGAAAAAAACCTGCCGCTGAGAAATTACACCCTGAGAGCCAGAGCAGTTAACGTTAACGTTAACGTTAACGGCAAAAAATCAGAATTCGCGACGCCCTACACATTCATTCAGGATGTAGTACCCCCCAGCGTTCCAACAGAGTTCACAGTTTGGAAGTACGGATTTACTGCGATAGAGCTCCATTGGAACGCTTCGTATGATCAAGCAGGGATACAACATTACGAAGTTAGCCGTGAAAACCAGGCACCCATAATCACATCAGAATTGACAGCAGGATTTACACAGCTAAACCCGAATCAACTACATACATTCAAGCTGAGAGCAAAGGACGTCAATGGTTTATTCTCTGAATACACAGAACTGATTTACAAGCCGATCAACCCAAAGTTTGAAAATCCAAAACTGCACATACTTAAAAGCCCCGACGCGTCTGGATATTATGAAGGCATGATTACATGGGACATCATCGACGCTCCATCATTGAGTTTCGTGTACGAATACAACAACAGCGGAATTCCAACCGTTGGCTTTCACTTCAATGGCATACCACCATTCCAAATTTTTCGAGGCCGCTTAAACGTAGAAAAAACAATAACAGCGCGCGCATTCTTTACCTATACAAATGAAAGAGGCGAGCTTAGCACCAAAACTTTTTCGTACGCTGGCGAATACGTAATTCCACCCAGGAATCTAAAAGTCCAGTCACGCACACCAGACAGCACCGTTATTACCTGGACAGGTTCCTTTACTCCAAACGTCGAAAACTATGCACTCTCTCTAAACGAAAGATCTCCTATAATCCTACCAAGAGAAACGCTCTCTTATGAATTTGAAGGATTACCTGGCAATGAAAGATTTTCAGTAGAAATCTGGGCAATCAACAATTTTGACGAACAATCCGAAACTCGATCACTCATCATCGAGCCTATTCCTGGGTATATTGCTCCTCCGAAAAACTTTCATTATACACAACCGCTATTGCCCACTCTGGACTGGGATGCGCCGAACCAGCCTGTCTCTGGCTATAACGTCACCCTGACCGGCCCTGGCGGAACATCATGGATTTACGGGGTGAACGTGCCAAGGCTTCAAACTTTCTTGCTGCCAAGAACGCGATACGACGTCAGCATCACAGCCAAAACCGAAGCAGGAGAGTCGTTACCATTGATCGGCGAGTTCACCACGCATTGAAATCAACTCCCCGAGCAATCCAGCGCCTGCTCGGGGATAGCCGAGACTGGTTCGTTTACAAAACCTGGCGCAAAAACGCCTGCGCCCGCGGATCCTTCGGTGCATCGAAGAATTCCGCCGGCGAGGCGTCTTCCAGCAGTTTGCCGTGATCGAAGAACAGCACCCGGTCTGCCACTTCGCGGGCGAAGCCCATTTCGTGGGTGACGCAGACCATGGTCATGCCTTCCACGGCCAGGGTCTTCATCACGTCCAGCACTTCGCCGACCATTTCCGGGTCGAGGGCCGAGGTCGGTTCGTCGAACAGCATGACCTTGGGTTCCATCGCCAGCGCCCGGGCGATCGCCACCCGCTGTTGCTGGCCGCCGGAGAGGCGCGAAGGGAATTCATGGGCCTTCTGCGCGATGCCGACCTTTTCCAGCAGCGCCATGGCCTTGGCCTCGCGCTCCTTCTTGCCGCGCTTGCGCACGACCTTCTGCGCCAGGCACAGGTTGTCGAGCACGGTCATGTGCGGGAACAGGTTGAAATGCTGGAACACCATGCCGACTTCACGGCGGTAGGCATTGATGTCGGTTTTCGGGTCGGCCAGTTGCAGGCCGTCGATGCTCACCGAGCCCGAGTCGAACTCTTCCAGGCCATTGAGGCAGCGCAGGAAGGTCGACTTGCCCGAGCCCGACGGGCCGATCACCACCAGCACTTCGCCCTTAGCCACTTGCGTGGTGACGTTGTCCACGGCGCGGACGATCTGGCCACGGGTGTCGAAGACTTTTATCAGATCGCGGACTTCAATCACTTTGCGCGAGCCTCCGCTCAAGCCGGCTGGCGATTTTCGACAGCGGCAGGTTGATCAACAGGTACAGCCCTGCCACGCAGAACAGAATTTCGAACGGCGAGAACGAGGTGGTGATGACTTCCCGGCCGCTCTTGAGCAGCTCGGTGATGGCGATCACCGACACCAGCGAGGTGTCCTTGACCAGGCTGATGAACTGCCCGGCCAACGGCGGCAGCACGCGCTTGAAGGCTTGCGGCAGAACCACGTGACGCATCGACTGGCTGGCATTCAGACCCAGGGAGCGCGCGGCCTCGTTTTGCCCACGGGCAATCGACTGCACCCCGGAACGAATGATTTCGGCCACGTAGGCGCCGGTGAACAGCGACAGCGCGGCGATCCCGGCGAACTCGCGAGAGAGGTTCAGGACCGTGCCGATGAAGAAGTAGAAAATGAATATCTGCACCAGCAGCGGCGTACCGCGTACCAGTTCGATGTAGACGATCGACAGGTCGCGCAGGGTCGGGTTGTTCGACAGCCGGCACAGGCCGGTTGCCAGGCCGATCAACAGCCCGAGCACACCCGAGACCAACGACAGCCACAAGGTCGTCCACAGGCCCCACAGCAGCGGTCCGGCAGCCCAATGCCGAGTGACACCGACCACATCGCCTTCAGCCACATCGTCGCCACGCGCCACTTGCAGGCTGTTCTCGTCGACGACCAGCACTTGCTCGGTGCCGGCATCGTTGCGCAGGGTCACTTCAGCCTTGTCGCCCTTGCGCACCAGTTCGCTGACGGTGGAAATGTCGGCGGCGCGCTGGGTTTCCTCGGCGTGGTAGGCGAAGTACTGCGGGACGCGGTTCCAGCGCCATTCGTAGGACATCAGCGAGGTGGCGTAGTACAAAGCGCCAGCCAAGCCGACCAGCACCAGCACGGTCAGGACGTGCCAGGGCCATTGGGCTTTTTTATGTTTCATTGCGGGTTCCGGGGGATTTTTTGTTGCCTGGAAAGCCGTCATCGCGAGCAGGCTCGCTCCTACAGAGGAATGCGTTCTCCTGTAGGAGCGAGCCTGCTCGCGATTGACGCGACGCGGTCTGGCTGACCGGTGTTATTCCATGTCTTTCTGCCAAGCGGTGTCTTTGAACCACTTGTCATGGATGCGATCGTAGGTGCCGTCTTCGTGGATCTGGTGCAGGAAGTTGTTGATGAAGTTCAGGCTGTCGTAGTCGCCCTTCTTCAGACCGAACGCCAGAGGCTCGTAGGTGAACGGCTTGTCGAGGAACACCAGCTTGCCATTGCCCACCTTGTTTACCGCCACCACGTTGTACGGTGCGTCGTAGACGAACGCGTCAGCCTTGCCGTTGACCACGTCCAGCACACCTTCCTGCTCGTTGTCGTAGCCGTGGTACTTGGCCTTGGACATCAGCTTCTTGGCGACCATCTCGCCGGTGGTGCCCAGCTTGGAGGTGATGCGGTAGTCAGCCGTGTTCAGGTCTTTGTAGGACTTGATGGTGCCTTCCAGCTCCTTGCGGATCAGCAGGGTCTGGCCAACTACGATGAAGGGTTCGCTGAAGTTCAGGCGCAGGTTGCGTTCCTGGGTCAGGGTCATGCCACTGCCGATCATGTCGAACTTATCGGTCAGCAGGGCCGGGATGATCCCGTCGTAGCCGGTGGACACCAGTTCCAGCTTGACGCCCATGGCCTTGGTCATGGCCTTGAGCAGATCGACTTCGAAGCCGATGATTTCGCCGCGTTTGTTGGTCATTTCGAACGGCATGTAGGTCGGATCCATGCCGACTTTCAAGGTGCCGCGCTTGACTGCGTCATCGATGGCGCCAGCCTGTGCGGCGTTGACGGTTACCAGTGCAGTGACGCCAAGCAGCAGCATCGAGAGATACTTCTTCATCATCAAAGTCCCCAATCTTTTTGTAGTCAGGCACGCAAATTGCCGTTTTCGTGTGGAAATCCGGCAGATAAGGACAGAAGGCTGTCCAGGCGCACCAAAGAAGGCAGCGATGCTAACGCACTCGTCGACTTGGACAAAGAGGATGAAGGCTTTTGTCGTAGTTCATTGCCTTCGCGGTAAGTAGGAAGAATCGCCAATTGCAGGTACAAAAAAACCCCGCATCTGCATGCGGGGTTTTTTCGTCAGGCCGGTTGTGCCTGCAAGCTCAGGGGCTTGAGCGGCAACAACGGTGCATGGGGGTCGGCTTTCACCGAACCGCGCCAGGCGTCCAGCCACTCGGCGTGACCTTCGCTCCAGACCTGCTCATGCAGGCGGGCCAGAGCCACCGGGTCGCTGAGCAGTTGCAGGCGCTCATGGTTGTTCAGCCCGGCAGGGCCGACTTTCAATGCATGCCGCACGCGCTCGGCACGCAGCCACTCGATCGGCTCGGCCTGGCCGTGACGCGAAGTCGCCAGAGCACACGCCAGAGCGTTCTGCTGCGGATCGACCACGGCCCGGATGAAGCCATCGTTCAGTGCATGCCAACGGTTTTCGTGGGTGTACTGGTCAGTGGCCAGCAAGGCCTGTGGCGGATTGTATTCTTCAGGAATGAGGAACAGGCTCTCGTCACGGGACTTGAGGCCCAGGCCCACACGGCTGGAAATCACCGAGACCGGGATCGACAGCATCAGCGAACCGACAATCGGCACCAGCCACCACAGGAAGCTCGGGTTCAGCCAGATCACCAGCAAGGCCCAGAAGAAACCCAGCAGGGTTTGCGGACCGTGGCGCTTGACCGCCTCGCTCCAGGGCGTGGAGTCATCGTCACGCTGCGGCGAATTCCAGGTCGCGGCCCAGCCGAGGAATGCGGCGAGCACGAAGCGGGTGTGGAAAATCATCCGCACCGGCGCCAGCAGCATGGAAAACAGCATCTCCAGCAGCATCGACAGGGTGACCTTGAACTTGCCGCCGAACTCTTTCGCGCCCTTGGCCCAGATCAGGATGATGCTCAACAACTTGGGCAGGAACAGCAGCACGATAGTGGTCGAGAACAGCGCGATGGCCTTGTCCGGGTGCCATTGTGGCCACAGCGGATACAGCTGGCGCGGCTCAAGGAAGTACTGCGGCTCCATCAATGTGTTGACCGCCAGCAGCGCCGTCGACAGCACCAGGAAGAAGAACCACAGCGGCGCCGACAGGTACGACATCACGCCGGTGAGGAACACCGCACGGTGCACCGGGTGCATGCCCTTGACCAGGAACAGGCGGAAGTTCATCAGGTTACCGTGGCACCAGCGACGGTCACGCTTGAGTTCGTCCAGCAGGTTCGGCGGCAGTTCTTCGTAGCTGCCCGGCAAATCATAGGCAATCCACACGCCCCAGCCGGCACGGCGCATCAGCGCCGCCTCAACGAAGTCGTGGGACAGGATCGCACCGGCGAACGCGCCTTTACCGGGCAGCGGCGCCAGGGCGCAGTGCTCAATGAACGGCTTCATGCGGATGATCGCGTTGTGGCCCCAGTAGTGGGATTCACCCAACTGCCAGAAGTGCAGGCCGGCGGTGAACAGCGGGCCATAAACACGGGTCGCGAACTGCTGCATGCGCGCATACAGAGTGTCCATGCCCGACGCCCGAGGCGCGGTCTGGATGATCCCGGCGTCCGGCGTGGCTTCCATCAAGCGCACCAGGCTGGTCAGGCACTCGCCGCTCATCACCGAGTCGGCATCCAGTACCACCATGTACTTGTAGTCGCCACCCCAGCGCCGGCAGAAGTCGTCGAGGTTGCCGCTCTTGCGCTTCACGCGACGGCGACGACGGCGATAGAAGATCTTGCCGAAGCCCTTGGCCTCGCGGCAGACGTCCAGCCAGGCCTGCTGCTCGGCAACGCAGATATCGGTGTCGTTACTGTCACTGAGGACAAAGAAATCGAACCGATCCAGATCGCCAGTCGCGGCGACCGATTCAAAGGTCGCGCGCAAGCCGGCGAATACCCGTGGCACGTCTTCGTTGCAGATCGGCATCACCAACGCGGTACGCGCGTCTTTCGCAATCGCCTCGTTGCCCGCGCTTTTCCCGGAGATACGGTACTTATCGTGCCCGGTGAGCAATTCCAGGAAGCCCATCAACGCGGTCCAGAAACCGGCCGAGACCCAGCAAAACAGAATCCCGAACAGGATCAGGATGCTGGTCTGCAAGGCATACGGCAGCACTTGCGTGGCGGTCTGCAGCAGCGGTTGGTGCATGACTTCTTCAAGGTCGACGAACGACCAGCCCTGGTACGGCATGATGCCTTTCATGTACCAGCCGGCAACGATGGTCTGGCCGAGCATCAGCAGCAGGAGAATGTAGCGTCGGATCGAACCAACGGTACGCCAACGCGCAGCCGGCAACACTCGCTCATCCTTGGGTGGCGTCGGCGGGTTGGTGCGGCCAGTCAGCCGCCGCCAGCCACGCACCAGGATATTGGTGCGCCATGGCTCGGGCACGACCTTGGTCCGACGGATCGGCGGGGTTGCCTTGAGGCAGACCCGACCGCTGGCGTCGAGCGCGAGCATCTCGGCCTCCTCCAGCTCCTCGGCGGAGTTGAGGGTCAGGCGTCGGCCAACCGAGGCCTGCGCGGCCTCGCTCGGTGCGTCGAAGGTCGAAGACGACAGGCGTTCATGCAGTTCGCTGAAGGACTTGCAGCCCGCCAGTTCGGCGCGCTGCTCATCGGTCATCGGCAGGTGCGCCAAATACTCGCTGAGAGTCTCTGGCTGTACGTGGGAATTACTCATCGGCAGGCAACTGATAGCTCCAGGTCTCGGTCAGGACTTCTTCAGTCGGCGCCGATTCCGGTGTGGCTGGGGCCGCGTCGGCAGCAGCAGGCTGCTTGGCGTCATTCTTGTCGGCCTTATCCTTGGCATCCGCGACCGGCTTGGCTTCGGCCTTATTGGCCTCGGCGGCTTTCGCATCCTTGTCGGCTTTTTCGGCCTGTTTCGCAGCGACCTTGTCAGCTTTGGCCACCGACGAGGTGGAGGCCGGGATCGAGGTCTTGGCCAGATCGGCCGGCACGATGTTCTGCACCAGAGCCGCACGCATCTCGGTGGACTTGCTCGGATCCTTGATCTTCAGTCGCAGGGTCAGGCGCCAGCCCTTGGTTTCCGGGTTGTAGCGCACGCTGTTCTCGACCAGTTCGGCGTTGTCGCCGACGCTGACCTGGCTGCGTACATCAGTATCGGCCGGCAATGCCGCCAGGGACGGACCTTCGAAGTCCACCAGGTAGGCAACGCTGCCGTCCGGCTGACGAATCAGGTTGGACTGCTTGACGTCACCGGTGGATTTCAAGGTCTGGCTGACCCAGGCGCTGTCCGGCGCGTGAATCGCCGCCTCGTCCATGGTCCAGTGCATGCGGTAGGCGAAGTCCAGCGGCTTGCCCGGCTCCGGCATGGTTTCCGGGCTCCAGAAAGCGACGATGTTGTCGTTGGTTTCGTCAGCGGTCGGAATCTCGACCAGGTCGACGGTGCCCTTGCCCCAATCACCTTTCGGCTCGATCCAGGCACTTGGACGCTTGTCGTAGCGGTCGTCGAGGTCTTCGTAGTGGCTGAAGTCACGGCCACGTTGCAGCAGACCGAAACCACGAGGGTTCTCTACCGAGAAGTTGCTCACGGCCAGGTGTTTCGGGTTGTTCAGTGGACGCCAGATCCACTCGCCATTGCCGGCATGGATCGCCAGGCCGCTGGAGTCGTGGAGTTCACGGCGGTAGTTGAGGACTTTCGACGGCTGGTTGGCGCCGAACAGGAACATGCTGGTCAGCGGCGCGATGCCGAGCTTGCCGACTTTGTCACGAAGGAACATCTGCGCCTTGACGTCAACAATGGTGTCGCTGCCCGGACGCAGGGTCAGGCGGTAGGCACCGGTGGCCCGTGGCGAATCCAGCAACGCAAAGATCACCAGGTGCTTGTCGCCCGGCTTCGGCTGTTGAATCCAGAACTCGCGAAAACGCGGAAACTCTTCGCCGGATGGCAAGGCGGTGTCGATTGCCAGGCCGCGAGCGGACAAACCGTAGACGTGATTCTTGCCGACGACGCGGAAGTAACTCGCGCCGAGCATGGTCATGATCTCGTCTTGCTTGTCAGCCTTGTTGATCGGGTACAGCACACGGAAACCGGCATAACCCAGCTGTTCGGTGGCTTTAGGATCGAATTTGAGGTCGCCGAAATCGAAACGATTGGGGTCGTATTTGATCTCTTCGACGGTATTCGCCGTGATTTCGTTGATTTTCACCGGCGTATCGAAATGCATGCCCTGGTGATAGAACGACAGCTTGAACGGGGTCTTCTTGTCCGCCCACTCGGCCTTTTCGGTGAGGAAGCGAATTTTCTGATAATCGGCGAACTTCATCTCGCGGAATTCGTTCGGCAGATTGCTGCGCGGGGCTTCGTACTTCTGCCCGGCCAACTCTTGCGCCTTGGCCGACACGTCGTTCAGATTGAATGCCCAAAGCTGGCCGGCGCTGAGCAGGCACAACAGGGCAGAGCCCGTCGCCAGTGCATTGCGCAACCGTTTGGCAGACAATTTTGGTGCAGTACAGGGACTAACAATCACGAGCAACCCTCGCCGAAAACAGATCAAAAAACCAACGGCCAGCTATCTATATGCCAGGTTGGCGAGCATTGTTCCGACTCCGATGGGGCAAAATGATTCCCCAAACGGTCGCGAACAAGTCTCTACCTAAGTCAAAAATGGGCCAACGAACGCTGATCCCCGTAGCGCGGGATTATCTAGTAGCCCGCGTTACAACGCATCAGGGGTAACAAAGTATTTATTGCGAAAAACCCCTGTTTCATCCCGAAACACGCCGGAAAAGATGTTTCAAACGCTTTCAGGTCTGTAACAGGAAGGTCACCGGGCCATCATTGACCAGGTGCACCTGCATGTCCGCGCCAAATCTGCCTGATGCCACATTGCCATGCAACTGTTGCGCTTTGCCTAATAGATAGTCAAAAAGCTCTTCGCCGAGTGCCGGAGGGGCAGCGGTCGAAAAGCTTGGGCGCAGGCCATTTTTGGTATCGGCGGCGAGGGTGAACTGCGAGACCAGCAGCAAACCACCGCCAACGTCGGCCAAGGACAGGTTCATCTTGCCCTCGGCGTCACTGAACACCCGATAGTTAAGCAGCTTATGCAGAAGTTTGTCGGCACTTGCCCGGGAATCCTGAGGCTCGACAGCGACCAGCACCAACAACCCTTGGTCGACCGCCCCGACAATCTCCCCTGCTACCTCGACGCGCGCACCCCGCACGCGCTGCAGCAGGCCCTTCATGCTTCTTCCGGCGGCAGGTCGAGCAGGCGTCGCGCCATCTGGCTCGCCGCACGTACCAGGGCATCAGTGATGCCCGGCTCAGAAGCCGCGTGGCCTGCGTCGCGAATCACTTGCAGCTCGCTGTTCGGCCAGTTCTGGTGCAGTTCCCAAGCGTTGTCCAGCGGGCAGATCACATCGTAGCGACCATGGACGATGACGCCCGGCAGATGGGCGATCTTGCCCATGTCACGAATCAACTGGTCCGGTTCGAGGAAAGCATTATTGGTGAAGTAGTGGCATTCAATCCGGGCAATCGACAGCGCGCGCTGCGGTTCGGAGAAGCGATCGACCACCAGCGGGTTCGGACGCAGGGTCGCGGTACGACCTTCCCACAGGGACCAGGCCTTGGCGGCGTGCATCTGGGCGATCTGATCGTTGCCCACCAGGCGCTTGTGGAAGGCGCCGAGCAAGTCGTGGCGCTCGTCCTGAGGAATCGGCGCTATGTAGTCCTGCCAGTAGTCAGGGAACAGACGGCTGGCGCCTGCCTGGTAGAACCATTCGATTTCTTGCGGGCGGGCGAGAAAGATCCCACGCACGATCAGACCATGGACACGGTCGGGATGGGTTTGCGCATAGGCCAGGGCCAGGGTCGAACCCCAGGAGCCGCCGAACAGCACCCATTTATCGATATTCAGGTGCTGGCGAATTTTCTCCATATCCGCCACCAGGTCCCAGGTGGTGTTGTTTTCCACGCTGGCGTGAGGGGTCGAGCGGCCACAACCGCGCTGGTCGAAGGTGACGATGCGGTAAAGGTTCGGATCGAAATAGCAGCGGCTCGCCGCGTCGCAGCCGGCCCCGGGGCCACCGTGAATGAACACCACCGGCAAACCTTCCGGTGAACCGCTCTCGTCGACATACAGGGTATGGGTTTCATCGACAGCCAGATCGTGCCGGGCGTAGGGTTTGATCTGCGGAAACAAAGTCTGCATTGCGCGCTCCGTAAGGGGTCGAGGTCATCCCTGGGGGGACTACTTTTATTCTGCCGTTGGGCATCATAAACCCGATTTACCTTAATGAGCATGTCCGCGCGACGTCACAGCCTCCCTGCCACAAACACCGTCATTTTTAACAAGCGAAAAACCTGTTGGAGCGAGCCTCGCGATGGCGCCCGTCCTATCGCTGCAAAGTCCCGAAAAATCCAATCCACGAAGAATAGAAACAATGTCTCATAGCCAACCAATATAGAAAGCTGTCAGAAACATCAGCAGTCGACCTCCACAAAAACTATTTCAATAGTGAAATAACCTCTACCAAAAACTGGCAGAGGTTTTTGGAGAGCCACCATGAGTTCCCCTTCGCCCTCGCAATCAATCAGTCAAAGAAGAGCTCTATGCAGCAGTCGAATTCCCAGGTGACCATCTGGAGTTCAAGGCAAAAAAGTCAACATAGAAAACAGCATTGATACTTTGGGAGTTGAGTGATCGCCGGTAACTGCCAGTTGCACCCCGGTCCAATCGAGTGACCCGGACAGAGGCGCAATGGGAAGTTCTGAGTCTGCATCAGCGGTGCGTGCGCCTTTACACCACAGTGAACCGCACAATTTCGCTTTGGTCTGAGTATCTAGGGCCATTTACCTTTGAGACGACCTTGATAGCATAAGTTCCTGGAGCCCACTCCTTGAAATCAGACCACTTGCCATTCGCTACTGATAATGTTCTGAGTTCATCACCTTCTGCACTCAACAAAAAAAGTTCACGAGGAGTACCTTCGGCATCACCTGCGATTTCTATCAATCCTGCAGGGTGGGTGCTCCCAGAAAGTGGCTTACTGATCAATGGTGTGGGGAGCCTCTCACCCGGGAAGGGTGTGATTGGCTCTGAAGCTTTCCCTATGCCTTTATCAGCGTCAGTACAAACAACTTGATGATAATCAACGATAAGCGGAATTGGACCCACACGCACCTTCCACCGATCACCAACCATGATGCCATCGAAGGCTTCACGGCCACTACGAGGGTCTGATACAAAAACATAAGTCCCGGCGTGGGATACAGGCGTGCACTCACCTTCGTACTCTACATAACCCTCAACTGTGTAAGAGTGATACTTCCATGGATTGGTAACCGTTACCTTGAGTGATTGATCTATCAGCCCTACAGCAATCCAACGCTCCGCGACGCGCGATAAACCACCGTTCACACCCCGAGTGATTTTGACGTAGACAATTTCCGACTTCTGCCAACTGTGCTGAAAATACCAAAATGCCCCATCCACGTTGGCCGTCCCCAACAAATTGTCATCCACATCCCTTATGTAGATGATGTCGCCTGGTTCATGGGGGCCCGAGAAAGAGACGTACTCATCTATCGCAGCATAAGTGACTTTGGTCTCAGGGACTGTCACTCCCGGAGCCGCAATGGTAGGTGTGCGGACGATGAAGGTCACCGTGGGGCCGGGAGCTGAAATCACCCCATCAAGGGTTTGCCGCACGCTGATACGGTGCCCACCCGCGGTCATATCCTTGAACGTGGTACTCCAGTTTTTTCCGATCGTTGGCACCGCTACCCACGTGCTCCCCTCGGACATTTCCACCTGCGCTCCGTCCTCGCAGGTGCCAGCACAACGCACGTAAGCACCGTCATGCACAGCGCCGTCCTTGGGCCACTCCATCACCGGAGCAGGCAGACTCTTCTTGGCGGGAGAGTGACTGGAACCGGTTGGTTTTTTGCTTGGATTCTCGCGCGTCGTCGACATGGCATTCGTTCTCCATTGCACGCGGGTAAGTCCACATGCGTTTGGAGATCTTTCGCCAAAGACCAGTAGTTGTATACCTGTCAAAGATGACAGTAGCGACGAATGGCATCCTGAATGTTGATCTTGAGCCAGAGAGATTCGAAGCAAATTTTGGCAGGGTCAACCATGGTCAGTACCCTCCATGGCTAATGACTTCACCCCATACATGAAAGAGCCGCAGGATCATATTTATACCGGGGTCGAACTATGTAGCGAGCCTGCTCGCGATGAACGTCCAGCGAATGCGGTTATTCAGATAGTCCGCGTTATCGTTAACGTCTTTCGCGAGCAGCGGAACGCCGCCTAGGGCTGCTGCTACAGGGACGGCGATGAATCGCTATGCGCCGTAGTGCTTCTGGCCCCAAGCGAGCAGGCCTTGCAGCAGTTCTTTCAACACCACCCGCGTCGGCTCCGCCAGGTCCGCCCGATAGCGGAACGGCTCGAACTCTTCCATATAGGTGCACTGCCCTAGCTCCAGTTGCACGGCGTGGATGTTCTCGGCCGGGTTGCCGTAATGGCGGGTGATATGGCCGCCTTTGAAGCGCCCGTTGAGCACATGCGTGTAATTGTCGTGGCGGGCGCAGATGGCTTCCAGCTCGCAGGCCAGGACCGGATTGCAACTGGCGCCATTGAAGGTGCCGAGGTTGAAGTCCGGCAGTTTGCCGTCGAACAGGTGCGGGATCACCGAGCGAATCGAGTGGGCGTCGAACAGCAGCGCGTAGCCGAACTCAGCTTTGAGCCGTGCCAGTTCGCTCTGCAGGGTCTGGTGGTATGGGGTCCAGATCTGCTGCAGATAAGTGGCGCGCTCTTCTTTCGACGGCTCCTGCCCCTCTTTGAACAATGCAATCCCATCGAACAGCGTGGCCGGGTACAGGCCGGTGGTGGCGCCGACGTACAGCGGCTTGTCGTCGGACGGGCGGTTGAGGTCGATGACGAAGCGCGAGTACTCGGCCGCCAGGGTGCTGGCGCCCAACTCGGCGGCGAAGTCGTAGAGCTGCGGAATGTGCCAGTCGGTGTCCGGCAGGCTTTTCGCGTCAGCAATCAACCCGGCTTCGACCGCCGGGGTCAGACGGGTACCGGCATGGGGCATGCTGATCAGCAGCGGCACCCGGCCTTGTTTGAAGTTCAGAACCTTATCCACAGCTGCTCTCCTAAATCTCGACTTCGACGCCGTGGCGCACGACGCGTTTTTCCAGTTCGCCGCCCAGCCAGTACGACAGGTCGGCGGGACGATCGATTTGCCAGGCGACAAAATCCGCGACCTTGCCCACTTCCAGCGAACCGTGAGTCTGCTCCATGCCCAACGCCGTGGCGGCGTGAATAGTCGCGCCGGCCAGGGCTTCTTCCGGGGTCATGCGCAAACAGGTGCAGGCCATGTTCAGCATCAGGCGCACCGACAGCGCCGGCGAGGTGCCCGGGTTGAGGTCACTGGCAATGGCGATCTTCACCTTGTGTTTGCGCAAAGCATCCATCGGTGGCAGCTGGGTTTCCCGCAGGAAGTAGAACGCCCCCGGCAACAGCACCGCGACCGTACCGGAGGCGGCCATGGCGATGGCGTCGTCTTCGGTCATGAACTCCAGGTGGTCGGCGGACAACGCCTGGTAACGCGCCGCCAGGCTGGAGCCGTGCAGCGACGACAGTTGCTCGGCGTGCAATTTCACCGGCAAACCGAGTTGCTGCGCGGCAATGAACACTTTCTCGACTTGCGCCGGGGAAAACGCCAGGTACTCGCAGAACGCATCCACCGCGTCCACCAGGCCATCGGCCGCCAGGGCCGGGAGCATTTCGGCGCAAATGTGCTCGATGTAGTCGTCAGCGCGGTCCTTGTACTCCGGCGGCAAGGCGTGGGCGGCGAGGCAGGTGGTGCGCACGCTAATCGGAAACGCTTCGCCGAGACGCCGGGCGACCCGCAACATCTTGCCTTCGTTGGCCAGGTCGAGGCCGTAGCCGGACTTGATCTCGATGCTGGTGACACCGTCGCGCATCAGGCTTTTCAAGCGCTTGGCGGCGCTGGCGAACAGTTGATCTTCGCTGGCCTCGCGGGTGGCGCGCACGGTGCTGGCGATGCCGCCACCGCTGGCGGCGATTTCCGCGTAGCTGACACCTTGCAGGCGCTTCTCGAATTCATCGCTCCGGTTGCCGCCGAACACCGTGTGGGTGTGGCAGTCGATCAGGCCCGGGGTGACCCAGGCGCCGCCGAGGTCGTGGACCTCAGGATAGTAATCGGACGGCAGCTCACGACGTGGGCCGATCCACTCAATGAGCGCACCGGACGTCACGATGGCGGCATCCTCGATGATCGAGTAGGTGCCTTGCGCCATGCTTGCGACGTTACAGTGTTGCCAGAGGGTTTTCATCCCGGGCCTCCGTGGGGTTATCGATGAGAGGTTGAAGCGTCGCGGGCGACTTCGACCGGCTGTGCGGCCGCCGGCTTGACCCACAGTTTATAAGCAATCACCAGCAGGACGATCCATACGGCACCCACCACCAGCGCGGCCTGGGTGTCCGGGAAGTAACCCAGTACACCAAAGACGAACAGCATGAAGACGATCGCCGCGGCCGGCGCATAGGGCCAGAACGGTACCGGGAATTGCAGCGCAGCGACCTGCTCACGGGTCATAGAGCGACGCATGGCGACTTGGGTGACCAGAATCATCAGCCAGACCCAGACGGTAGCGAAGGTAGCGATCGAAGCGATCACCAGGAACACGTCCTTGGGGATCAGGTAGTTCAGCACCACGCCGCCGAGCAACGCAGCGCCCATGACCACTACGGTCATCCACGGCACGCCCTGCTTGGACAGTTGCGCGAAGCCTTTCGGTGCGTGACCTTGCTGGGCCAGGCCGTACATCATGCGCCCGGCGCCAAAGATGTCGCTGTTGATCGCCGAGACTGCGGCCGAAATCACCACGATGTTCAGGACAATCGCCGCAGAGCTGATGCCCAGGCTGTCGAAAATCTGCACGAACGGGCTGCCCTGGCTGCCGATTTGCGGCCAAGGAAAGATTGCCATCAACACGAACAGGGTCAGCACGTAGAACAACAGGATGCGCAGGGGTACGGCGTTGATCGCCTGCGGAATCACCCGTTGCGGGTCCTTGGCTTCGCCGGCGGTGATGCCGATGATTTCGATACCGCCGAAGGCGAACATTACGACTGCCAAAGAAGCGATAACGCCACCGATGCCATTGGGCATGAAACCGCCATGAGCCCAAAGGTTGCTGACGCCGGTGGCCTGCTCAGTGCCGGCCGAACCGATGCCGAACAGCATGATGCCGAAGCCGCCGAGGATCATCGCGACGATGGCCGCGACTTTCAGCAGCGACAGCCAGAACTCCATCTCGCCAAAAACCTTGACGTTGCACAGGTTCAGGCCGCCGATCAGCAGCACGATGCCCAGCACCCAGATCCAGCGTGCGACCTCGGGAAACCAGAAGCCCATGTAGATGCCGAAGGCGGTGACGTCCGCCAGGCAGACGATGATCATTTCGAAGGCGTAGGTCCAGCCGAGGATAAAGCCGGCCATCGGCCCGAGGTAGGTGCTGGCGTAGTGGCCAAAGGAGCCGGAGACCGGGTTGTGCACGGCCATTTCGCCGAGGGCACGCATGACCATGAACACCGCTGCGCCACCGATCAGGTAGGCCAGCAGCACGGCAGGGCCGGCCATTTGAATGGCGGAGGCGGAGCCGTAGAAAAGCCCGGTGCCGATCGCCGACCCCAGCGCCATGAAGCGAATATGTCGGGCGGATAGCCCGCGTTTCAAGCCTTTGTCTGGCTGTTGCATTGCTCGTCCCTATTATTTTTATCGACGCAAAAAACGCATCGCAAACAAACCGACTCCCACAAGTTCAGCGTAATCCTTGTGGGAGCGGCGGTGCGACGATTCGACTTGCCCGCGATGGGACCCTTACAGGCTTGGCAGCAACTTCGCCGTCACCAGTTCATTCAGGCAGCGCGAAGCCAGCAGCTCGCTGGCAGCGTTGATGTCCGGCGCGAAGAAGCGGTCCTTCTCGTAGAACGGCACTTTGGCGCGCAGGATGGTACGGGCTTGTTCCAGCTTCGACGAGGTTTTCAGGCCGTCGCGCAGGTCCAGGCCCTGGCAGGCAGCCAGCCACTCGACTGCGAGAACACCACGGGTGTTTTCAGCCATTTCCCACAAACGCTTACCAGCGGCTGGCGCCATGGACACGTGGTCTTCCTGGTTGGCGGAAGTCGGCAGGCTGTCTACCGAATGCGGGTGTGCCAGTGCCTTGTTTTCGCTGGCCAGTGCCGCCGCAGTCACCTGGGCGATCATGAAGCCGGAGTTGACGCCACCGTTGGCCACCAGGAACGGCGGCAGTTGCGACATGTGCTTGTCCATCATCAACGAAATGCGGCGCTCGCTCAGGGAGCCGATTTCCGCGATGGCCAGGGCCATGTTGTCAGCGGCCATGGCCACTGGCTCGGCGTGGAAATTACCACCGGAAATCACGTCGCCTTCAGCAGCGAACACCAGCGGGTTATCCGACACGGCGTTGGCTTCGACGGCCAGCACTTCAGCGGCCTGACGGAACTGAGTCAGGCAGGCGCCCATGACTTGCGGCTGGCAACGCAGGGAGTAAGGGTCCTGGACCTTGTCGCAGTTCTGGTGCGAATCAGACACTTCACTGCGCTCGCCCAGTAGGTCGCGGTAGGCTGCGGCCGCGTCGATCTGGCCCTTCTGGCCACGGGCTGCGTGGATGCGCGCGTCGAACGGCGAGCGCGAACCCAGCACCGCTTCAACGGTCAGGCCGCCCAGGGCCAGGGCACCGGCGAACAGGTCTTCACCTTCAAACAGACCGCGCAGGGCGTAAGCCGTCGAGACTTGGGTACCGTTGAGCAGCGCCAAGCCTTCTTTGGCGGCCAGGGTCAGCGGCGTCAGGCCGGCGACTTTCAGCGCTTCGGTAGCTTCCAGCCATTCGCCTTTGTAGCGGGCCTTGCCTTCGCCCAGCAGCACCAGCGACATGTGCGCCAGCGGTGCGAGGTCGCCGGAGGCACCGACCGAACCTTTCAACGGAATGTGCGGGTAGACCTCGGCATTGATCAGGGCGATCAAAGCATCGATCACCAGCCGACGGATACCAGAGAAACCACGGCTCAGGCTGTTGACCTTGAGCACCATGATCAGGCGCACCAGCGCATCGCTGATCGGCTCGCCGACACCGGCGGCGTGGGACAGCACCAGGGAGCGCTGCAGGTTTTCCAGGTCTTCGCTGGCAATGCGGGTCGAGGCCAGCAGGCCGAAACCGGTGTTGATGCCGTAGGCGGTACGGTTTTCCGCGAGGATCTGTTCCACACAGGCCACGCTGGCGTCGATCTGTGCCGAAGCACTGTCGTCCAGGGTCACACGCACCGGCTGTTGATACACGGCACGCAGTTGGGCAAGGCTCAGTTGGCCTGGGATGAGGTTCAGCGCAGTCACATTCATTCTCCTTTTGAGAGTTTTATTAACCAGACGCTCCGGAAGTATCCGTTGTCCGTCGCTTCCCGCTTTTGAGGGGTGGCGCCTTGGCACGCTGGTCTTAGTTAGAAGTCAGTACAAATCGGCAAATGTCTCTTGCATCGAGGCCGGGTCTTTCAACAGCACGGTCATTAATCCACGGTTTTCAGCCCGCACAAGCAATCTCTGCCGACATCACTGATGTAGGAGCTGGCTGCCCGCCGGCTCCTACGGGTAGTGCGTTACTGGCCGGTAATCATCGGCAGGTTCAGACCTTGTTCCTTGGCACAGTCGATCGCGATCTGGTAACCGGCATCGGCGTGACGCATAACACCAGTGGCCGGATCGTTGTGCAGCACGCGAGCGATGCGCTCAGCCGCTTCGTCGGTACCGTCGCAGACGATCACCATGCCCGAGTGCTGGCTGAAGCCCATGCCGACGCCGCCGCCATGGTGCAGGGAGACCCAGGTCGCGCCGCTCGCGGTGTTGAGCAGGGCGTTGAGCAGTGGCCAGTCGGACACGGCGTCGGAACCGTCCTGCATCGATTCGGTTTCACGGTTCGGGCTCGCTACCGAACCGGAGTCCAGGTGGTCGCGACCGATCACGATCGGCGCCGACAGTTCGCCGCTGCGCACCATTTCGTTGAACGCCAGGCCGAGCTTGGCGCGCAGGCCCAGGCCCACCCAGCAGATACGCGCCGGCAGACCCTGGAAGCTGATGCGCTCGCGCGCCATGTCCAGCCAGTTGTGCAGGTGGGCGTCGTCCGGGATCAGTTCCTTGACCTTGGCGTCGGTCTTGTAGATGTCCTGCGGATCACCCGACAGGGCTGCCCAGCGGAACGGGCCGATGCCACGGCAGAACAGTGGACGGATGTAGGCAGGAACGAAACCTGGGAAGTCGAAAGCGTTTTCCACGCCTTCTTCCTGAGCCATCTGGCGGATGTTGTTGCCGTAGTCGAAAGTCGGTACGCCCTGCTTCTGGAACTCAAGCATAGCTTTGACGTGAACGGCCATCGATTGCTTGGCGGCCTTGACCACAGCGGCGGGCTCGGTCTTGGCGCGAGCGCGGTATTCTTCCCAGGTCCAGCCAGCCGGCAGGTAACCGTTGAGCGGGTCGTGGGCGCTGGTCTGGTCGGTGACCATGTCCGGGCGCACGCCACGCTTGATCAATTCCGGCAGAATTTCAGCCGCGTTACCCAGCAACGCGATGGAGATCGCCTTGCCTTCCTTGGTGTACTTGGCGATGCGCGCCAGGGCGTCGTCGAGATCTTTGGCCTGCTCGTCGACATAACGGCTGTTCAGGCGGAAGTCGATGCTCACCTGCTGGCATTCGATGTTCAGCGAGCACGCACCGGCCAGGGTTGCCGCCAGTGGCTGGGCGCCGCCCATGCCACCGAGACCTGCAGTCAGGACCCACTTGCCGGTGAGGTTGTCGTTGTAGTGCTGGCGACCGGCTTCGACGAAGGTTTCGTAGGTGCCCTGAACGATGCCCTGGCTGCCGATGTAGATCCAGCTGCCGGCGGTCATCTGGCCGTACATGGCCAGGCCCTTGGCATCCAGTTCGTTGAAGTGTTCCCAGTTCGCCCAGTGTGGCACCAGGTTGGAGTTGGCGATCAGCACGCGCGGGGCATTGCTGTGGGTCTTGAACACGCCGACCGGCTTGCCGGATTGCACCAGCAGGGTCTCGTCGTCGTTCAGGTTAGTCAGGCTCTCGACGATCTTGTCGTAGCATTCCCAGTTACGCGCTGCGCGACCGATACCGCCGTAAACCACCAGCTCTTTCGGGTTCTCAGCCACTTGCGGGTCGAGGTTGTTCATCAACATGCGCAGCGGCGCTTCGGTCAACCAGCTCTTGGCGGTCAGCTGGTTGCCGCGAGCAGCGCGGATTTCTACGTCACGAAACTTCGTCGGTTTATTCTCGGTCACGAAAAGCACTCCTCAGCAATCAATCCAAACCAACCCAGGCGGTGGGCGAGCGAGCCGGCGAGCAACAATGCTTGCCAGCGAATCAGTGGACGATGGTCGAGTCTTCGTGACTCATACGCATACGTCTTTACTTGTACATACAAGCATATGCAATCGAGCGGCCAACTTATTGGATAGCCGTTCAATAAAATCTTGGAAATGGCTGAAACGCCACAGGAGCAAGGGTTTGAGCGGCGGATCGCTGCTCGCTCGGTTCCAGCGACTCGGCTCACCGACTGTTACTTGAGCCTGTTTTCGCCCTGATCTGGGGCGTTCGGTAACACGCCGGGTACACAATAGAGCAATCAGGAAACACCCTACGTCATCCCCAGAAGCGCCCTACTCCATCAACCCGGAACCTCGCCGAATACCCATTGACGCTACCTTCGCGAGGATCACCCGATGAAACAGTGGAAAGTCAGAACGCACCTCCTGCTCCTGGCCACACTCCTGCTCAGCAGCATGCTGGGCATTGGAGCAATGGGCCTGTACGGCATGCGCGCCACGGTTCAGGGACTGGAAACGGTGTACCTGGACCGCGTCATTCCGCTACAGGACTTGAAGCGCATATCCGAGCTGTATTCGGCGCAAATCGTCGACGCTATTCATAAAGCACGCGACGGTGCCTATAGCGCCGGCCAGGCCGCAGAGCAGATACAACTGGCGCGGGGCGAAATAAACAGCCTTTGGCGCCGCTACCGCTCAACCCATTTAATTGAGGCAGAACTCCTCTTGATCGAGCGGATCACTCCACTGATGCAAGCCACCGATGCACCGCTTGAAGCCTTGCAGGCAGAACTCAAAGACAACGCCAGCACCGGCTCGGGCCTGGAACAATTCGCCGCCCACCGGTTGTATTCCTTGATCGATCCGTTGAGCGAGCTGTTCAGTCAATTGACCCAGGCCCAACTCGACGAGGCACAGCAACAGTTCGCCCACAGCCAGGATCGCTACGCGACCTACGTGCAACTGATGGCGCTACTTTTGGCACTGACCCTGCTGTGGGGCAGCATCTATGCCCTGCTGTTTGGCACCCGCCTGAACCGCTATCTGGGCGCCGAACCCCACGAACTGGCGAGCATCAGCACCCAGATTGCCCAGGGCCAACTCAGCGAGCCGGCAACTTACGGCGCCGTTTCCACCGGGGTCATGCACTCAGTCGAAGCCATGCGCCGCAGCCTGCGCGGCATGATCGGCAAGGTCCGCGAGGCTTCGCGGCACATCGAGTCCTCGACCCTGAACCTGAGCGTGGCCTGCGAACAGGGCCTGCGTCAGGCCGCTGAACAAAACGCCGCCGCGTCATCAATTGCCGCAGCGGCGGAACAGATGTCCGCCAACATCACCCACATCGCCGACAACGCCGCCCAGGCCCAGGCCACCACGCAAAAGGCCGAGCAGATCACCGCCCTGGGCATCACCAGCATGGAGCGCTCGATCATCGAGATGCAGCAAATCGCCGAACTGGTGACCCAGACCTCAAGCGAAATCGATCAGTTGACCCTGCACTCCAACGCCATCGGAAAGATTGTCGACGTGATCCACAGCATTGCCGAGCAGACCAATCTGCTGGCCCTCAATGCCGCCATCGAGGCCGCCCGGGCCGGCGAACAGGGTCGTGGTTTTGCCGTGGTGGCCGAAGAAGTGCGAGAACTGGCGACCCGCACCACCCGCTCCACCGATGAAATCGTGGCACTGGTGAGCGCCATCCAAAGCGGCATGCGCAAGGCCAACAGCAGCATAAACGCAGGCCGCGAGCGCGTGCTTCAGGGTCAACAATTGATCGACAACGCCGGCAGTTCGATGAATGACGTCAAGGCAGTGCTGGATGCCTCGTTGGAGGCGGTCAGGCAGATATCCCACGCCTTGCAGGAGCAACGCGAGGCCAGCGAGGACGTTGCGCGCAACGTGGAAACAGTCGCCCAGCGGGTCGAGGAAAATGTCACGGCGCAGCAGGATGTGGTCAAGACCATTCATGCCCTGCAGCAGATGTCAGCGGAACTGGAGGTCACCGTTCGAGGCTTCGTCCTCGAACGGCAGTAACGCCGCTTCAAAACCGCAGCGCGCAGCCCAGGCAGGTGCTGCGGTTGCGAAGGCTTAACGTCTAGCAGTTCTGATAGTTATCGGCCCGAGCTGATTGCTTTAGCCTGACGATACAAATTAACCGATGTAGAGGATTGATGCGATGGGCAAGCTTGACACCCCACTGTGCCTTTATCGCTACGATGCCCTGGACCAACTGGTCGGCCTGACGCCCGCACTGCAGGCGAACACTCGGCGGTTTTATGCGCAGGGCAAGCTGACAACGGAGATTCGAGGCCAGGAAAGTCACACAATCATTCAGCACGCCGATCATCTGCTGGCACAGCTACGGCGCCAATCAACAACGGTGCACACCAGCCTGCTACTTGCCGACCGGCAGCGCTCGATCCTGCACATTCTCGATACTCAGGCACACTTGCTCAATTACACGCCCTACGGCTATCGCCCGGCGGAACACGGTACCAGCAGCTTGCTTGAGTTCAATGGCGAGCGGCGCGACCCAGTGACCGGCCATTATTTGCTCGGAAACGGTTACCGCGCATTCAATCCAATACTGAAGCGATTCAACAGCCCGGACAACATGAGTCCGTTTGGTAAGGGTGGGTTGAATCCGTATGCGTATTGTCTGGGGGATCCGGTTAATCACGCGGATCCGACGGGGCATTTTATTGGGGCCATATTCGCGGCACTGTCGACCAAAGCCATAGCGGTAGCCGGAGGAACCTTGTCCGTAGCCGGCGGCTTTATGGCGAAAGCCATGGGTAGTTCCATACGCCCGATATGGACGCAGGCAGCGGCCGCGTCGGCGATCGTTGCTGCCGGAGTCTGGGGAGCAGCAGCCAGCGGTCGTGCGGTAGCGCCACTGGCCATACGCCAAATTGCCCAAGGCACGGTTGTTGCGGGACTGGCTGTCACTGCCAGAGCCGCAGCACCTATTGTCAGCGGTATCGCCGAGACTGCAATTACAACCCTGAGACATGTAGACAGGGTTTTCGAACAAGTCGCCTTAAACGAGAGAGTGAAAGCAACTCTACTTTTCGTGAGACAGGCACTGTAACCAACTTGAGCAGAATAAATTCAGTCCGAAGAGGAGTTGTCCCACCAAGGCAACGCTGCGCCATGAACCCATGACGCCGAGTTTGAAACGAGAAGGGTGCCGCGTTGCTCAACCCGCTCCCTATCCGACGCTCAAAGCCAAGTCAACGAGCAGTCAAATCAATCACGCAGCATGATCCGCTCGAAGAAACGTTCAGAAGACCGCCATCATGCTCAAAGTGAAGGCAGTCATAACGCCCGAGGCACTGCGTTGTTTCAGTGCCCAGCGTAATTTCCAACTGATCACTCACACTGAATATCAAAAGCGTACTGGCCGAACTGAAAAACCGTTGCTCGCCGGCCAACCACTGCAACCGCGCACGGTAGCGCTGGGGCGCATAAATCAGGTTGAAGTCGCGAATCGCCCCGCCCAGCAAGGTGCAGGACACCTGGCTCTCGCCACTGAAGGCGAAGGGATCGAGCGGCAGCAAAGGTCGCGTTGCCTGGCCATCGACGGTCAGCGTCATGCCCGCGCCTTGCAGCACAGTGATCACCCGCTGGTAGCCGGCGAAGGTCGAGAAGCCGCCCGACTCGCCGATGTCGGCAATCGACAGGCGCCAGCCAAAGCCGTCCAGCCCGGTGCCGGCATCGCGAGTGATTTCTTCGGTGCTGCCGCCGCCGTTTTTCCACGGCATGCGCGGATAGTCGACCGCACGCAAGACTTTCAACTGACTCATGGTTGCCTCTTGTTCTACTTGTGAAAGCGCCCTTCCAGGCGATGACGGGAACCGGGGTGAATCAGACGAGCGGCGGTCACTGGCTGGCGACCCGACCAGGTGCGCCGGCGAATCAACAGGCAAGGCTCGCCTTTTTCGATCTGCAGCAGCTTGCATTCGCTCGACTCGGCGAGGATCGCCTCGACCACGTGCTCGCCTTCGGTCAACGGCGCTACCTGGTTCAGATAGGCGTAGGGCGTTTGCACGGTGAAGTCCTGCTTGAGGTACTCCGGCGCCACCAACGCATTGACGAAACGGTCTTCGATTTGTACCGGAATATCGTTCTCGTAATGCACGATCAGCGAGTGGAAAACCTTTTGCCCTTCGCGCATGTCCAGCGCCAGTGCGCGCTCGGAGCCGGCGGCCTCTTCTTCCAGGGTGATCACCTGGCAGGTGTGGCGATGACCGCGTGAAGCGATTTCGTCGGCAATGTTATGCACTTCAAACAGAGCCGATTGGCTTTTCGGTTCGGCAACGAAGGTGCCGACGCCCTGCATGCGCACCAACAGGCCGTCCGCGGTCATCTCGCGCAAGGCGCGGTTGATGGTCATGCGGCTGAAACCCAACTGGCTGACCAGCTCGCTTTCCGACGGCACGCGGTAGTGCGGCGGCCAGTTTCCACTGTCAATCTGCTGGGTGATCATCTGTTTGACGCGGGCATACAAGGGCGCCGGACTGTCGCCCAGGTTGGCACTCAGCGGCGTGTTGGCAGGCGGAGTCGGCACGGGAAATCCTTGTTGAGGGATAAAGGTTGCTAGCTTGCCGGAGTTTACCGGGCAGGCAAACGTCTGTATATGTATATACAAATAACACACGATGGGGTGCCGAACGATGTCCGCCTTCTTTGCCGAGCGCGCGCTACTGCCTAACGGATGGGCCAACAATGTACGTCTCGAGGTCAGCGCCGACGGCCTGCTGACCCACATCCAGGCCGATGCCAGTGCCGAAGGCGCCGAACGTTTGAGCGGGCCGGTACTGCCGGGCATGCCCAATCTGCACTCCCATGCGTTCCAGCGGGCCATGGCCGGGCTGGCGGAAGTGGCCGGTAATCCGAACGACAGTTTCTGGACCTGGCGCGACCTGATGTATCGCCTCGTCGGAAAAATCAGCCCGCAGCAGCTTGGCGTGATCGCCCGCCAGCTGTACATCGAGATGCTTAAGGCCGGCTACACCTCGGTCGCTGAATTCCATTACGTGCACCACGACCACAATGGCCAGCCTTACGCCGACCCCGCCGAACTGTCGTTGCAGATCAGCCAGGCCGCCAGCGCCGCCGGCATCGGCTTGACCCTGCTCCCGGTGCTCTACAGCCATTCCGGTTTCGGTGGCCTGGCGCCAAACGACGGCCAGCGCCGCTTTATCAACAGCACGCAAAACTACCTCGACCTGCAAGCCCGCCTACAGCCAATTCTGGCGAAGCAGCCGGCGCAAAGCCTGGGCCTGTGTTTCCACTCGTTGCGCGCGGTCACGCCGCAGCAACTCAATGAAGTGCTGGCCGCCAGCGACAAGCAGTGCCCTGTGCACATTCACATCGCCGAGCAGCAGAAAGAAGTCGACGACTGCCTGACCTGGAGTGGTCGTCGTCCGCTGCAATGGCTGTATGAAAACACCGAGGTCGATCAGCGCTGGTGCCTGGTCCACGCGACCCACGCCAATGCCGAAGAAGTCAGCCTGATGGCGAAAAGTCGGGCCATCGCCGGCCTGTGCCTGACCACCGAAGCCAACCTCGGCGACGGGATTTTCCCGGCCGTGGACTTCCTCGCCCAGGGCGGGCGCATGGGCATCGGTTCCGATAGCCATGTGTCGCTGAGCGTGGTGGAAGAACTGCGGTGGCTGGAATACGGCCAGCGCCTGCGCGACCAGCGGCGTAATCGCCTGTATGGCGCCGAACAACCGATGGTCGGCCGCACCCTGTACGACGCGGCCCTCGACGGTGGCGCACAGGCCCTGGGGCAACCGATTGGCGCCCTGGAAGTCGGCAAGCGCGCCGACTGGCTGGTGCTCGACGGCAACGACCCATACCTGGCGACCGCGAGCGGTGACGGGATTCTTAATCGTTGGCTGTTTGCTGGCGGCGATCGCCAGGTGCGTGATGTGCTGGTCAACGGCAAGTGGGTGGTACGCGGCGGGCAGCATGCCGGCGAAGAGGAAAGTAATCGCGCCTTCACCCAGGTGCTGCGCGATTTGCTCGGCTGAAATGCCCGGGGTTGTGGCGAGGGAGCAGGCTCCCTCGCGGCAGCCTTACTTCGAGGTCTGCGCCATGCGTGTGTCCGACACACGCCAGATCAGGCGGGTGGTGTCGTAGCCTTGCTGACGGGCGCGGCTGAGCAATTCTTCGCGAGTATCGGCGTTGACTTCCGGCTTGCGCGACAGCAGCCAGAGGTAGCGTCGATTGGGGTTGCCGACAATCGCGGTCTGGTAGTCGTCGCTGACGTACAGCACCCAGTAGTCGCCCTTGACCACGCCCGGCAGCAGGCGGGTAAACCAGTTGTCGAAATTAACCCAAAGCTTGTCAGTCTTGCCCGGTACCTGCGCGACGGCCGTGCCGCGGGCTTCTTCCCACTTCCATTCGGCGGTCAGGCAGCGGTTCAACACATCGATCTCACCGTTGGGCTTGAGTGAGTAATGGGCTTCGGACTGCGCGCAGTTGCGCTGGAAGTACATCGGCATGCGCGCCAGTTCGTACCACTTGCCCTGATAACGCTTGAGATTGACCTCGCCGGCCGTTTTCGGCGCCAGCGAATCATCGCCATGGGTGGCGCAGCCAGCCAAGATCAGGCTGGCAAAAATAGCTATTACAAACCGCATCATTATTCTTCTCCCGAGGGCGCGTAGCCCCGGATTACTTCAGGCCTTGCCCGGAAAACATCAGCACTTTGTCACCGGCGTACTGCACGCTGATAAAGCTGTTCTTGTCGCCCCAGGTGCAGCTGGACATGCCCAGTGCGCCGGAACAATCGGCTGGTTTGCCGAGCAGGTTTTCCACGTCGGCCTTGGGCATGCCCGTCGACAATTTCGAGTAGTTTTCCTGGTTGACCTTGCTGCACGCGACCAACAGCACGCAAAACGAAAGCAAGGCGATAGATCGCAGCGACATGGTGAAACTCCTGGAAAGAAACGCTGGCGTGGCTGCCAACCAGAAGCTTAGAAGAGAAAACCCCCATCTGGTTCCCAGCCCCTGCGGGAATTTCTTGAACGGTCAAATCGGCATTTCCCCGGCAAATCAGCGACTTTTTGCGAGTAATCGGCATTTCGTCGAAATTCGCAAAAGCCGCCTAATCTTTGGCGCCGCCCTGTCGACATAGAAGCTGCGTCAAGCCAGCTGTGACCCTGTGTCGCCCTCTCGTTGATCAGTCCTCCCGCGGTAGCTCCTTTAATGACCAGAAACATGAAATTCAGCCACAAGATCCTGCTCGCTGCTGCCCTGGTGGTGGCCGTCGCATTTGCCTGTTTCATCCTGTTCAACGACTACCGCCAGCGCCAGACCCTGCGTACCAGCACCGAGGCCTCGATGCAGGAACTCGGCAGCCTGACCACCAGCAACATCCAGACCTGGCTGGAAAGCCGCATTCAACTGCTGCAATCGCTGGCGCAGCAAGTAGCCGCCGACGGCCCTGGCACCACTACCCTGCAGCGCGCGGTTGGCTTGCCGGTGTACACCCGTAACTTTCAACTGAGCTACTTCGGCGGTGCCGACGGCGTGATGCACTCGGTGCCGGCCGGCAATCGCGCAGCCGATTACGACCCCCGTAGCCGTGGCTGGTACAAGGCAGCCAACGCTGCCCAGCAGAGCATTGTCACCGAACCCTATGTCGCCGCTTCGTCGGGCAAGCTGGTGATCACCGTGGCCACCCCGGTGCAGCGGCAGAACCAGATGATCGGTGTCGCCGGTGCCGACATCGATCTGGGCAGCGTCAGTTCGATCATCAACTCGCTGGACTTCGACGGCCACGGCCATGCGTTCATCGTCAGCGGTGACGGCAAGATCCTGATCCATCCCGAGAGCAAACTGGTCCTCAAGTCCCTGGGCGATGCCTACCCCGGCAACACGCCGCAGGTGCGGGCCGGTCTGCAGGAAGTCACGGTGGATGGCCGCCGCCAATTCATCTCCTTCACCCCGGTCAACGGCGTGCCGTCGGCCAATTGGTACGTAGCCCTGGTGCTCGATCAGGACACGGCATTCTCAATGCTCAGCGAGTTCCGCACCTCGGCGATCGTTGCCATGCTGATTGCCGTGGTGATCATCATCAGCCTGCTGGGCATGTTGATCCGGGTATTAATGCAGCCGCTGCTGGACATGGGCCGGGCCATGCACGACATCGCCGAAGGCGAAGGTGACCTGACCAAGCGCCTGAGGATTCACGGTCACGATGAATTCGGCACCCTGGGGCTGTCCTTCAACCGTTTCGTTGAGCGCATCCATAACTCAATCCGCGAAGTGTCCTCGGCCACCGGCCAGGTCAACGAAGTGGCCCTGCGGGTGGTCAGCGCCTCCAACTCGTCGATGTTCAACTCTGACCAGCAAGCCTCGCGCACCAGCAGCGTCGCGGCAGCGATCAATGAACTGGGCGCTGCCGCCCAGGAAATTGCGCAGAACGCTGCCCTCGCCTCGCAGCACTCCAGCGACGCGCGCGGCCTGGCTGAGGAAGGTCAGCAGGTGGTGGATAGAACCATCGCGGCGATGCAGCAACTGTCGGCACAGATCAGCGATTCCTGCGGCAACATCGAGACCCTGAACAGCAACACGGTGAACATCGGGCAGATCCTTGAGGTGATCACCAGCATCTCCCAGCAAACCAACCTGCTGGCGCTTAACGCCGCCATCGAAGCCGCGCGTGCCGGTGAGGCCGGGCGTGGTTTCGCGGTAGTCGCCGACGAAGTGCGCAACCTCGCCCACCGCACCCAGGACTCGGCGCAGCAAGTGCAGACAATGATTGAGGAACTGCAGGTCGGCGCCAGCGCGGCGGTGAGCATCATGACCGACAGTCAGCGGCAGAGCGAAAACAGTGTCGGCATCGCTAATCAGGCCGGCGCACGGCTGGGCAGTGTGACCCAGCGCATCGGCGAAATCGACGGCATGAACCAGTCAGTGGCCACCGCCACCGAAGAACAGACCGCCGTGGTCGAGTCGATCAATGTCGACATTACCGAGATCAACACGCTGAATCAGGAAGGGGTGGAAAACCTGCAGGCGACCCTGCGTGCGTGTGCCGACCTTGAGCAACAGGCGGCGCGGTTGAAGCAGTTGGTGGGGAGTTTCAGGATCTGAGGTGCCCCTCAAGGGCCTCTTCGCTGGCAAGCCAGCTCCTGCCTGGACGTGTGCGATCTGAAGGAGCTGGCTTGCCAGCAAAGCTTTTTCAGAAGCCCGACCCAGGCCGCTTGAGAAACGCCAATTCCTCAGCCGTCGACTCACGCCCCAACACCGCATTGCGATGGGGAAAGCGGCCAAACCGGGCGATGATCTGCTGATGCCGTTCGGCATAGTCGAGGTTATCGGCGAACACCGCGCGATCGGCTTCGGGCTGCTGGCTCATCAACTCGGTAAAGCGCGAGATCGCCTCGTTCTGCACCGCGAGGTGCTCGCAGTGTTCGAATACCAGGTAGATGAACACCCGCTGGATCGGCCGTAACGCGCGGTCGAAATCCGCCGCAATGCCCTGCGCTACCAGCTTTTGTGCGCGCAGATCGCCGGAAAAGGCCTTGGGGGTCTCGCGAAAGATCATTCGCGGTAATTGGTCGAGCAACAACACCAGGGCCAGCCAACCTTCGGGACCTTGCGTCCACTCGGTCAATCCGCCGGCCAGTGCCTGTTCCACCAGCTCCCCGAAACGCTCGCGCGCTTCGAGGTCCTGGCTGTCACGCTTGCCGAACCACAACGTGCCCTGTTGCGCCGCCACTGCGTTGGGGTCATCGGCCGAACCGAACCACCACTCAAGCAACGGCTGCCAGGGCGTGGTCATGATTTATTCCTTGTGGTAAGCCGTGATGCGTGCAACTTCCTGCTTCGAACCCAGGAACACTGCAACACGCTGGTGCAGGCCTTCGGGCTTGATGTCGAGGATGCGCTGGTGACCGTCGGTGGACGCGCCGCCGGCTTGCTCAACCAGGAACGACATCGGGTTGGCTTCGTACATCAGGCGCAGTTTGCCCGGCTTCGACGGTTCACGGCTGTCGCGTGGGTACATGAACAGACCGCCACGGGTCAGGATGCGGTGCACGTCGGCAACCATCGCCGCGACCCAGCGCATGTTGTAGTTCTTTTTCAGCGCGCCTTCTTCACCGGCCAGCAGTTCGCCGACGTAGCGTTGTACCGGGGCTTCCCAGTGACGCTGGTTGGACATGTTGATGGCGAATTCCTGGGTAGTTTCAGGAATGCTGATGTTCTCGTGAGTCAGCACGAAGCTGCCCATTTCACGGTCCAGGGTGAAGCCCTTGACGCCGTCGCCCAGGGTCAGCACCAGCATGGTCTGCGGGCCGTAGATCGCGTAGCCGGCAGCGACTTGCTGGGTGCCTGGCTGCAGGAAGGCGTTTTCGTTCAGCGCTTCGTTCTGGCTCAGGTACTCGTTCGGGCAACGCAGTACCGAGAAGATGGTCCCGACCGGGGCATTGATGTCGATGTTCGACGAACCGTCCAGCGGGTCGAATACCAACAGGTACGCGCCTTTCGGGTATTTACCCGGGATCTGGTAGGCGTTGTCCATTTCTTCGGACGCCATGCCGGCCAGGTGACCGCCCCATTCGTTGGCTTCGAGCAGGATCTCGTTGGAAATCACGTCGAGTTTCTTCTGCACTTCGCCCTGCACGTTTTCGGTGCCCATGCTCCCCAGAACGCCGCCCAGGGCGCCCTTGGATACTGCATGGCTGATTTCCTTGCAGGCGCGCGCTACAACCTCGATCAGGAAACGCAGATCGGCAGGCGTGTTGTTGCTACGGGTCTGCTCGATCAAATAGCGACTCAGGGTAACGCGGGACATGGAAGGCTCCGAAGGAATGGGGGCTAAAAACCCGCGCAGTTTAGCGCGAGTCGTCAGGCAATTGCTCATATCAGACGAGATTCGCACAACAGAGTTCATGTGCGGGGTTGAGCGTAGTCCGAAAAAAGGACGTTTGGGTGTACGACAGCAATGTGTTTGCCAAGTCTATGCCGACCTGGCAAACACTGATCAGGACTTGACCGACGGCTTGCGCGACAGGCTGAACGCCATGGCCGCGAGGAACGCCACACTGAGCAGCAACACCGCCCACAGGCCGATTTTTTTCCAGTCAGTTACCGGCGGCGCCGGCGTTAGCACGGCGCTCGGTGCCGTCACCAGCGTGCCATCCTCGACCTGGGCCTGACCGAGGTTTTCCAGGCGTTTTGGATTGAAGTCCGGAATCAGCGTGGCCAACGGCAGACTGGCCGCCTTCACCGTCGGATTGCCGAGGGCCAGGGTATAGGGGCCGGCGCCACGGGCGAGGAACACCAACTGAGTCGAGCGCACCGCGTAGCGCACCATCGGTGCCTGCGCACCCAGGCCACCGCCGCGATCATCCACCGTCAACTTAAGCTGCTGCACCACCTGTCCCGGCAGGGGTAACTGGTCCTGCAGCACATCCTGGCCGTTCTGGCTCAGGCGATAAAGCAAGCCGCTGCTCAACGGCTGCCACGGCAGGCTGCTTTCCCGCCGGCCCGAGAGCAATACCGGGGCCAGGCTGTTGGCTTCATCCAACTGCACCTGCACGCGCTCGACGTTCAATCCCATGGGCAGTTGCCAGCTGTACTCGGCATCCTTGAGCCGATTACCGGACAAAGGCGCGGACCACGCCAGCGGAGCAGGCGGGATACTGGCGTCGAGGCTTTGAACCTGCGCCGACGTCAGCACCGGCGCGCCTTGTGGGGACAGCCACAGCAATCGCAAATAACGCGCGCGCAGGCCAGGCAACTCGACTTCGCGCTGCTCGACTCGCTCGTCGGCAAACGACAGCCGTGCAACCTGCCCCTCGCCCCAGGTCTGCCAATGCTGCAGGTCGTCGCTGGCTTCGATACTGAAACGCTGAAATCCATCCTGTTCACTGGACCAGTCAAGGATCAACTGCTGCAACGGTTTCTTGATCGCACTGGCATCCAGCAGCCAACCGCGACGCACCTCTTCACCGGCCTCCAACTGGCTGGGCGGCTGGACCTGCACCAGGGTGCCGTTGGCATTGGACTGCACCCGCACGTTCGGCACCGCCGAGCCCGCATCCGCCGCATCGTACAAGGGGAACGCCTTGAGTTCATGCAGCGGCAGGCTTTCACCCACCGCAGGCTGCGCCAGGGTCAGCGAATAGGCCTGCGCCTCACCGGCGGCATTGAACACCCGCAGATCACTGAGATCGGTCTGACGCGCGTGCAATTGCACCGCCAACGGCAAATCGAGACGGTACCACGGGCCCTCGCCGCTGAGGGTCAACGGCATTTGGGTGGTGAAATCTGCGGGGCTGTCCTGAGCCTGCGCCGCCAAGGCAATACAGCAGCCCAGGATACCCAGCCAGGACCGGTTCAACATGATGCTCAAGACGACACTCCTTTGGATTCATTGACCGCGTCTTGCGGCCCCGATGTGATTTCGATGCGTCTGGGCGGCAGGGGCGCGAAATAGCCGACCACCAGCAGCAACACACCGACACCGATAAACGACACGATCCGCGCCAGACCGCCGCGGTTACTCAATTCGACAAACAACAACTTGGCCACCACCACGCCAATCAGCGCCGCGCCCACCAGCCAGACCTGGCGACGGCTACGCAGGTGCCCACCAATCATCAGGCCGAGGGCAATCAGGGTCCAGACAATCGACAATCCGGCCTGCACCCGCATCGATTCCAGCAGCGCCTCAAGCTCGTAAGGCACGCCACTCCAGTGGTGCGCCGTGCGCATGACCATCGCGGTGAACAGGGCGAACAGCGAAACCCCGGCGACGATCTGACTGAGCTGGCCTTGGGCGAAGGGCAATTGATCGAGGGTGTTGCGCGACCACAGGTACACGCCAAACAGGCTGAACAGCAGACCGATTTCCAGCGGATTGATCAGCGGTACATAGGGCAGCGGCTCGGCGCTCCCGTCGCTGGCGATGTTCGCCAGCCAGAACCAGGCAAGCATCAGCAACGCCAACGGCAAGGCAGCGTATAGCCGGTACTCGCGGCTGTAGTTCGACAGCGGCCACGGCCAGGCACGCGGCACGGCCATCAGCACCAGATACACGCTCGGCACCAGCGCCCAGCCGAGCCAGCGCCAGGCGTTGTACTGCTCCGACAGCACCAGCAGTCCGTAACGCAACTCCAGCACCAGCACCGCGAGTAACAGCCAGCAGCCGAGTACATGGGCGATACTGGCGACGGTCGCCGGCAGCAGGGTCGCCAGCCGCTTCAATGAGAGGAAATGCACGGCGAACAGCAGCGTCCAGACCAGCCAGCCGAAATCGGCGGCCGGGTGGTAGCGCGAATGCCAGGCGCCCAACAAAACCAGGGCCGCAGCCGGAATCAACAGCGTGCACAGCACGCCCAGCGCCGGCCATGCCAGACGCAGGGCGAGCCAGGCCCACAGCGCCACGCTGAGCGCCAGCAGGCCGAGCAACCAGGTCGATTGCAGGGACGGCGCGGCGAAATGCAGCACCTCACTACTCAGCGCCAGCGCCCACCAGCCCGCACCCCAGGCCAACAGGCCGTACGAAAGGCGTTGCAGGTCGAGTCCGCTGAATGTATTGGCGTACCGCTGCAACTGCCAGGCCCCCAGCAGCGCGGCCATACCCAACAGCGCTGGCGCCCAGAACCCGGCATGGGCCAGCAACACGCGATCTTCGGCAGCGCCGGCGGCCAGGATCACCAACACACCCGCCAGCAATTGCACCACCAGGGCACTCACCAGCACGCTGCGCGACGGCAGGCGCACGCCCACCAGCAGCGTCAGCAACCCGGCCAGCGCCCAGCCGATCACTGTGCCGTGGCTGAAGAAAAACAACGGTGCCAACAGATAGATGAAGGTCAGACCGGCGCAGGCCAGCACCGGCAGGCCTTTGCGTTCCCAACTGCGGCTGCGCTCAAGGGGCGCCTGGTGCAGTTGCCAGAAGCTGAACAGCAAGGCCACACCAACAAGCAACGCGCCCAGCGTCGAACCGTTGAGCAGGCTGCTGTCGCCCTCGTGCAGTTCGCTGAGAAAGATCAGCGCTGCCCCCAATTGCAGCAGCAAGGCAAAGGCTCGGGCGACGGGTCGCCGTTGACGCAGGCCGAGCCAGTAGATGCCCGCTCCCTCCACGGCCCAGGCTGCCGTGGTCCAGCGTGCATCCAGGCCCAGGGGGATCGCCAGGCTGGTGAAAATCACGCCCAGTGCCAGACAGGTTTGCGCCAGCAACCAGGCCCGTCCGCCGCGCAGGACATACGCCAGGCCCATGTAGAGGAAGCCCAGGACCAGGGCACTGAACGCCGCAGCCAAGGGCAAATGCTGGACCAACGCGAATTGCAGGCCGAAGCCCACCAGTGGCGGACCAAACAGCAGCGTACCGTCGACGTAATCGCCGTTGCGCGCCGACCACTGCAGCAGCGCAGAGCGGTCCTCGGTCTGCGGGACGTCCTGCGCCTCCTGCAATTTGCGCCGGGCATACAGCAGGCCAATGGCCAGGTACATCAGAAAAAAGCCGATCAGAAACGGCTCGGTGCTGGCCAGCAGGTCCGGCGTGTAGGCGCGCAAGCCCCATGTGAATCCAATGCCGAAGGTGCCGACGAAGCCGATCACGTTCAGCAAGCGCCAGGCCTTGAACCAGGCGATGGCGAGGATGCCGGCATTGAGCAGCAGGAAATAACTGAACAGCGCGACATGGCTGCCGGCGCCGGTAGAGGTCAGGATCGGCGCGGCAAATCCACCCAAGGCGGCTGCGCAGGCCAACGCCAGGGAATCCTGCTTGATCGCCAGCAGCGCCGAGAACAGCGTGACCGCCACCAACAGACCGAGAGCCACCGTCGGATCGAGCAAGGGGTGCAAGCGCATGGCGGCGAATACGGTGAGGTACAGCACGCCGATCCCGGCACCTTGCAGAATCAGCGCGTAGTCAGGGTTGCGCTGACGCAGCCACCAGCCCAGGCCCATCAGCGCCAAAGCGGCCAGGGCGACCCCGGCGTAGCGCACTTCCAACGGCACCACCATGCCTTCGGTGGCATAGCGCAGCAGAAACGCCAGGCCGAAAAACAGCAGCACCACGCCGACTCGCAGCACGGTGTTGCCGCCCAGCAGCCAATTGCGTGCTGCGTTGATGCCGCGTTCGATCAGGTTCGAGCCACGCGGGGCGGCTGGCTGCTCGGGCTCGCGAGCGATCCAGTGGTCGACCGGCGTCGGTTGCGGCTCGAGTTCAGGGGGTAGTTCCCAGACCAGCTCTGGCGCGGCTGGCTCGGAGCTTGTTGAGGCGACAATCTGCGGCTCGGCAACGGGCGCCACGCGCTCGCCGCCGGCCTCCAGAAACGCCAGGCGTTGCTCGACCGTACCCAGCGCGACCTGCGCCAGTTGCAATTGGCGTTGCTGCTCGGCGGCTTGCCCGCTCAAGCGTTTGATTGCCAGCACCTGGCCAATGCCCAGTCCAATCAGCGCGCCCACAAAGGCGTCGCTGAGGGACTCATCCAGCAGCCAGCCCAGCACCAGGCCAATCAGCATGTACGTCCATTGCATGGTCGATATCCCTAAGCACTGAAGAATCCAGTAAAACCGGTGCCCAGTATATCGATCCGGCCCAACAAACGCTGGGCCTGCAACAGATTTATCCTGACTGCTACTCCAAGGCTTTCCAGATTTGCGTGGCGTACTCGCGGATGGTGCGGTCAGACGAGAACCAGCCCATTCGCGCGCTGTTCAGTACAGCAGAACGCCACCATTCGTTATCGTTATGCCAAAGACTCTCGACGCGCATCTGCGCCGCCCAGTAGGAATCGAAATCAGCACAGACCAGGAAACGGTCGTAGTCGATCAGCGAATCGATCAGGCCGGTGTAGCGCGCCGGATCGTCCGGCGAAAACACCCCGCTGCGAATCGCTTGCAGCACGTCGTTCAAGCGATGGGAGGCGGCGATATCAGGGCCGGCATGGAACTCATGGTTCTGTTTGCGCGCTTCGACCTGCTGCGCGCTGAGACCGAAAATGAACATGTGCTCGGCGCCGATGCGTTCGCACATTTCCACGTTAGCGCCGTCCAGGGTGCCGATGGTCAATGCACCGTTGAGGCCGAACTTCATGTTGCTTGTACCCGAGGCCTCGAATCCGGCAGTGGAGATCTGCTCCGACAGGTCCGCCGCAGGGATGATGCTCTCCGCCAGGCTGACGTTGTAGTTGGGCAGGAACACCACTTTGAGCAGGCCGCGCACGGTCGGGTCGTTGTTGACCGTTCGGGCGATGTCGTTGGTCAACTTGATGATCAGTTTGGCCTGGTGATAACTGGCGGCCGCCTTGCCGGCGAAGATTTTCACCCGCGGCACCCAGTCGGTTTCCGGCTCGGCACGGATCGCCTGATACAGGGCGACGGTGTGCAGCAAATTGAGCAACTGGCGTTTGTACTCGTGAATCCGCTTCACCTGCACGTCGAACAGCGCCGCCGGGTTGACCGCGATGCCCAAGCGCTCGTGAATCAGGTAGGCCAGCGCTTTCTTGCTGTGCAGCCGTTGCTCGGCGAACTGCTTGCGAAACGCCGACTTCTCGGCGAACGCTTCCAGGCCGACCAACAGTTCCTCGGGGTTATCCAGCAATTCAGGGCCCAGGGCATCGACCATCATCGACGTCAGCTCGGGGTTGGCCTGGTACAACCAGCGCCGGAACGTAATGCCGTTGGTCTTGTTGTTGATCCGCTCCGGGTACAGCTTGTGCAGTTCCGAAAACACCGTGCTGCGCATCAGTTGCGTATGCAGGCCAGACACGCCGTTGACGCTGTGGGAGCCAAGGAATGCCAGATTGCCCATGCGCACGCGACGGCCGTTGTCTTCCTCGATCAGCGACACCGCGCGCAACACGTCGAAATCATGAATACCCTTGGCCCGCAGCGAATCGATGTGTTGAGCGTTGATGAGATAAATGATCTGCATGTGCCGCGGCAGCATCCGCTCCATCAATCCTACCGGCCAGGTCTCCAGCGCCTCGGGGAGCAAGGTGTGGTTGGTGTAGGACAGCGTATCGACGGTGACCTGCCAGGCCGCGTCCCATTCCACGTCGTGCACGTCGACCAGTTGCCGCATCAATTCGGCCACGGCAATCGAGGGGTGAGTGTCGTTGAGCTGGATCGCCGCATGATCGCCCAGGGTCAGCACCGAGGTATGCATGTTGCGATGGCGGCGCAGCAGGTCCTGCAGCGAAGCGGCAACGAAGAAATATTCCTGGCGCAGGCGCAATTCCTGCCCCGCCTCGGTGCTGTCGGCCGGATAAAGCACTCTGGAGATGCTTTCCGCACGTGCCACTTCCGCCACTGCACCCAGGTGGTCACCGGCGTTGAAACGCTCCAGATGCAAATCTTCGACCGCCCGCGCCCGCCACAGGCGCAGCGTGTTGACGCTGGCACCGCGCCAGCCGACTACCGGCGTGTCATAGGCCACCGCCCGCACGGTCTCTCCAGGCGTCCAGACCTGTTTGGTCTTGCCGCTGGCATCGGTGAGGGTCTCGACGCTGCCACCAAAGCCGATTGGATAAATCACCTCTGGCCGCTCGAACTCCCAGGGGTTACCGAAATCCAGCCAGTGCTCGGTCTGTTCCTGCTGCCAGCCGTCGACAATCGCTTGGCGGAACAGCCCGTGCTCGTAGCGAATGCCGTAGCCGTGACCGGCGATGCCCAGGGTCGACATGCTTTCCATGAAGCACGCAGCCAGGCGCCCCAAGCCGCCGTTGCCCAACGCCGCGTCGGGTTCCAGCAGGCGGATGCGCTCCAGATCGACACCCAATTCGGTCAGTGCCTCGCGGGCGACGTCGAGCAAACCGAGGTTGCTCAGGCTGTCGTAAAGCAGGCGGCCGATGAGGAACTCCAGCGAGAGGTAATACACCCGCTTCTGGCCCTTGCGGTAGATTTGCCGCGTATGGTCCATCCAGTGCTCGACCATGTGATCACGCGCCGCCAACGCGATGGCCTCGAACCAGTCGTGATCGAAGGCGTGATCAGGGTCTTTGCCGACGGCGTACGTCAGTTTGGTCAGGACGGCTTCGCGGAACGCAGCCACCTCGGCTTCGCGAACAAGTGGTTCTTGAGTCATCGATGAGACCTCGGGAGCATGGAATTGTCTGAGCCTAGACGGTCTGACAGACGGTAGAGGCATGGGTTCGGCAGTTTTTCCAATGGGTGCGAGTCAGTCGCGAATGTGAGGCTGTTGACGGTAAATGGATGCAGGGGTCGTGCCGGGGTTTGCGGGCATTCGGCCGGGATAAAAAAAATCTGGCGAAAGGTTGTTCAAAAATCCACCAGTCCCGGTATGATCGCGCGCCCTGATACACGCTGGATATTGCCCATGATGAAGCCCACCCTGATCGCTGCCGCGGAGATCGACCGTCTCGATACCTGGGCCAAGTACTCCGCCCCCATGTGTGGCGCCTGCATATCCAGCTGCTGCACGCTGCCGGTCGAAGTGAAGATCAAGGACCTGATCCGCATTGGCATTGTTGATGAGTTCGAAATGGGCGATCCCCCGAAAAACATCGCCAAGCGCCTGCAGAAGGAAGGGATAGTCGAGCGCTTCAACCAGCGCACCGAGATCTTCACCATCCAGCGCATGAGCAACAACGATTGCTACTACCTGGATCGTAAATCCCGTCTGTGCACTATTTATGAAAAGCGCCCCGACACCTGCCGCAACCACCCGAAAATCGGCCCGCGTCCAGGTTATTGCGCTTACAAGCCCAAGGAAGTGGAGCGCCAGAGCAATAGCCGGCGGACCCTGGACAAGTTCTGACCCAGAGATAGCAGCCCCAGCGGTGTGCCTGACATACCGCAAATACCCCAAAAAAAACGCCCCCAACCTTGCGGTCGGGGGCGTTTTTTGTGGCGGGTTAACTAAGTGACTTAGTTAGCCTTGGCCTTCTTGGCAGCGCGGGTACGCTCGCTCTCGTCAAGAATTTTCTTACGCAGGCGAATCGATTTTGGAGTCACTTCACACAACTCATCGTCCTGGATGAATTCCAGAGCCTGTTCCAGGGTGAAGCGAACAGGTGGAACCAGAGCGATGGTTTCGTCTTTACCCGAAGCACGCATGTTGTCGAGCTTCTTGCCCTTGGTAGGGTTGACGCCCAGGTCGTTGTCACGGCTGTTCAGGCCAACGATTTGACCGTTGTAGATTTCCTGACCGTGTTCAACGAACAGCTTGCCACGAGCCTGCAGGGTTTCCAGGGAGTAGGTCAGCGCCTTGCCGGTTTCAACCGAAACCAGAACGCCGTTCTGACGGCCGGACATGTCGCCCGACTTCATCACGTCGTAACGGTCGAAGATCGAGGTCAGGATGCCAGCACCGTTGGTCAGGGTCAGGAACTGGTTACGGAAACCGATCAGACCACGAGCAGGGATGTTGTATTCCAGACGCACACGGCCTTTGCCATCCGGCACCATGTTGGTCAGGTCGCCTTTACGCAGACCCATCTCTTCCATCACCTTGCCCTGGGATTCTTCCGGCAGGTCGATGGTGACGTTTTCGAACGGTTCGTGCTTCACGCCGTCTACCAGACGGATGATCACTTCCGGACGGCCTACAGCCATTTCGAAGCCTTCGCGACGCATGGTTTCGATCAGTACCGAGAGGTGCAGCTCACCACGGCCGGAAACCTTGAACTTGTCAGCCGAGTCGCCTTCTTCAACGCGCAGTGCAACGTTGTACAGCAGCTCTTTGTCCAGACGTTCCTTGATGTTACGGGAAGTCACGAACTTGCCTTCTTTACCGCAGAAAGGCGAGTCGTTTACCTGGAAGGTCATGGAAACGGTTGGCTCGTCAACGGTCAAAGGCTTCATCGCCTCGACGGTGTCCGGGTGGCACAGGGTGTCGGAGATGAACAGCGAGTCCATGCCGCTGATGCACACGATGTCGCCAGCTGCTGCTTCTTCAACGTCGATGCGGTGCAGACCGTGGTGACCCATCAGCTTCAGGATACGACCGTTGCGCTTCTTGCCGTCGGCGCCGATAGCCACTACCGGAGTGTTTGGCTTGACGGTACCACGGGCAATACGGCCAACACCGATAACACCCAGGAAGCTGTTGTAGTCCAGAGCGGAGATTTGCATCTGGAACGGACCGTCACGGTCAACGGACGGCGCTGGTACGTTGTCGACGATCGACTGGTACAGCGGGGTCATGTCTTCAGCCATCTCGGTGTGGTCCAGACCGGCAATACCGTTCAGGGCCGAGGCGTAGACAACTTTGAAGTCCAGCTGTTCTTCGGTGGCACCCAGGTTGTCGAACAGGTCGAAGATCTGGTCCAGAACCCAGTCCGGACGTGCGCCTGGACGGTCAACCTTGTTGATGCAGACGATCGGACGCAGGCCGGCTTCGAAAGCCTTTTTGGTCACGAAACGGGTTTGCGGCATAGGGCCGTCTTGAGCGTCAACCAGCAGCAGAACGGAGTCGACCATCGACATTACGCGCTCTACTTCGCCGCCGAAGTCGGCGTGGCCCGGGGTGTCCACGATGTTGATGTGGTAGCCGTTCCAGTTAATGGCGGTGTTTTTCGCCAGAATGGTAATACCGCGCTCTTTCTCCTGGTCGTTGGAGTCCATCACGCGCTCGTCGTTGAGCTCGTTGCGCTCCAGGGTGCCGGATTGGCGCAGGAGTTTGTCTACCAGGGTGGTTTTACCGTGGTCAACGTGAGCAATGATGGCGATGTTGCGTAGATTTTCGATCACTTGTGTATCTCGATCAGAGGATTCGGTGTGCTGACAAGTCTTGGCAGCGATTTACAGTAGAGTCAGGCCATGCCGTTACAGCTTGACGGCAGAGTCGGGGGGCCGGTGACGCAGGCCACAGGCAAACAGCCCCGGGCTCTTAGCTCGGTCGATAAACGCGCACATTGGCATGCCCCTCACTGAGCAAATGGTGGGCATGCAGGCGACTCATCACGCCTTTGTCGCAATACAGCAGGTACTGGCGAGTAGGGTCCAGTTCCTTGAAACGAGCGTTCAGTGCATAAAACGGCATCGTTTGTACCTCGACGCCAGCCAGCGCCAGCGGGTCATCCTCGGCCGCATCCGGGTGACGGATGTCGATGACGATCTGACCGGCCAGCGCTTCGCTGACTTCTTCAATCTGCAAGTCCTGGCCCAATTCGTCGATCACCCGATCGATTGGCACCAGCTTGGCGTTCTCGAGCGCTCGCTCAAGGACCGCCATGTCGAATTCTTTCTCTTCGTGCTCAACGCGATGGCGTTTGGCAGCGGTCTTCGGGTTCACCGAAATGACCCCGCAGTACTCCGGCATGTGCCGGGCGAAATCGGCGGTGCCAATCTCGATGGCGGTATCGATGATGTCCTGCTTGTGACTGGCGATCAGCGGGCGCAGCACCAGCTTGTCGGTCACGCAATCGATCACGTTCAGGTTCGGCAGCGTCTGGCTCGACACTTGGGAGATCGCCTCGCCAGTGACCAGCGCATCAATGTGCAGGCGGTCGGCGATTCGTTCGGAAGCGCGCAACATCATACGCTTCAATACTACGCCCATATGACTGTTATCGACTTTGCCGAGAATTTCGCCGAGCACTTCCTCGAACGGCACACTGACAAATAACACGCGTTGCGAGCTGCCGTACTTCTTCCAGATGAAATGCGCGACTTCCATCACGCCCAATTCGTGGGCACGACCACCCAGGTTGAAGAAGCAGAAATGCGCCATCAGGCCGCGGCGCATGATCTGGTAGGCCGCGACAGTGGAGTCGAAACCGCCGGACATCAACACCAGGGTCTGCTCCAGCGCGCCCAATGGATAGCCGCCGATGCCGTTGTGCTGGCTGTGAATGACGAACAACCGTTGGTCGCGAACTTCGATTCGGACTTCGATTTCCGGCTTTTTCAGGTCAATCCCGGCAGCGCCGCACTGACGGCGCAACTGGCTGCCGACATATTTCTCGACGTCGATCGAGCTGAACGGGTGCTTGCCGGCACGCTTGCAACGTACCGAAAAAATCTTCCCGGCCAGGGCATCGCCGTAGTGCTGCTTGCACTTGGCGACGATGTCGTCGAAGTCACCCAGCGGGTACTCGTCGATCTGCAGGAAGTGTGCGACGCCCGGCGTGCAGCTCAGGCGCTCGGTCATGTCCTTCAGGGCTTTGGGGTCAGTAACGTGGGTTTCCAGTTCGAGGTTGTCCCACACGCCGTTCACCACCACGGCCGGGTCCAGGTCACGGAGCACGGCACGGATGTTCTTGGCCAACTGACGGATGAAACGCATCCGTACCGGGCGGCTTTTGATGGTGATCTCGGGGAAGACTTTTACGATTAGTTTCATGAAAACAGCGCGCGCTGGGCCAGCCGAAAAAGGGGGGCGCGGATTATAGCGGAAATTGCTCAAGGTTTAACCAATTAATCTGCATCAGGTTTGCAATGCACCAAAACGGTTCATTTGCACCTTTGCGCGCTACATTAGAGGGCGCGTTTTTGCCGATTCAGGCCGTTTGCACCTTTATAAGGGTGATTTTGGGGCGAAAAACCCATGCTGGGGCACTGGCATGCAATTTGCTCTCTTGTGAGGCAGGTTGCCTTGGCAGAGTATTCGCGCCGGCATCACCCACATTACTTAGGGCATCCACTACTCAAGCCCGAAGCCACCCGGAGGACACTATGTCGAAGTCGGTTCAACTCATCAAAGATCATGACGTTAAATGGATTGATCTGCGCTTCACGGACACCAAAGGCACTCAGCACCACGTGACCATGCCGGCTCGCGATGCGCTGGAAGACGACTTCTTCGAAGTCGGCAAGATGTTCGACGGTTCCTCCATTGCTGGCTGGAAAGGCATCGAAGCCTCCGACATGATCCTGATGCCGGTTGATGACACTGCTGTCCTGGACCCGTTCACCGAAGAGCCGACCCTGATCCTGGTCTGCGACATCATCGAACCTTCGAGCATGCAAGGTTACGACCGCGACCCACGTGCGATCGCCAAGCGCGCCGAAGAGTACCTGAAGGCCACCGCCATCGGTGACACCGTATTCGCCGGTCCAGAGCCAGAGTTCTTCATCTTCGACCAGGTCAAGTTCAAGTCGGACATCTCCGGCTCGATGTTCAAAATCTACTCCGAACAAGGTTCGTGGATGTCCGACCAGGACGTGGAAGGCGGCAACAAAGGCCACCGTCCAGGCGTCAAAGGCGGCTACTTCCCAGTTCCGCCGTTCGACCACGACCACGAAATCCGTACCTCCATGTGCAACGCACTGGAAGAAATGGGCCTGACCGTTGAAGTTCACCACCACGAAGTGGCGACTGCTGGCCAGAACGAAATCGGCGTCAAATTCAACACCCTGGTGAAGAAAGCCGACGAGACCCAAACCCTGAAGTACGTGGTGCACAACGTTGCCGACGCCTACGGCCGCACCGCTACCTTCATGCCGAAGCCACTGTACGGTGATAACGGTTCGGGCATGCACGTTCACATGTCCATCTGGAAAGATGGCAAGAACACCTTTGCAGGCGAAGGTTATGCCGGCCTGTCCGACACCGCCCTGTACTTCATCGGCGGTATCATCAAGCACGGTAAGGCGCTGAACGGCTTCACCAACCCGGCGACCAACTCCTACAAGCGTCTGGTACCAGGCTTCGAAGCTCCGGTAATGCTGGCCTACTCGGCTCGCAACCGTTCCGCTTCGATCCGTATTCCTTACGTGTCGAGCCCGAAAGCCCGCCGTATCGAAGCACGCTTCCCGGATCCAGCTGCCAACCCATACCTGTGCTTCGCCGCACTGCTGATGGCTGGCCTGGACGGCATCCAGAACAAGATCCACCCTGGCGATGCAGCTGACAAAAACCTGTACGACCTGCCGCCTGAAGAGGCGAAAGAGATCCCACAAGTTTGCGGCAGCCTGAAAGAAGCCCTGGAAGAGCTGGACAAAGGTCGTGCGTTCCTGACCAAAGGCGGCGTGTTCTCCGATGACTTCATCGACGCCTACATCGCCCTGAAAAGCGAAGAAGAAATCAAAGTGCGCACCTTCGTGCACCCACTGGAATACGAGCTGTACTACAGCTGCTAATCCAGTAACGCCAGCACTCGCGGCGTGACTTGAAAGAGGCCTTCTTCGGAAGGCCTTTTTTTATGGAAAGTTCCGACGCAGCGAACCTGCCGCGCCTGCGGTATTCACAGCTGCATCTGGCAGCCAGAGCAAGACCCAATCAGTAAGCTTCTCCCCCCTTTCGCGAAACGTCCTGCAGTCGACGTCATCCAATCAATGGAAGCGCCGTTCAGCTTTGCGCACTATATTGGTGCGATAGGTTGCACTGGCTAACACCTTGAAACCCATTTTGGTTCATCAATGCTTTACGGAGGTAGCAAAACGCCACGTAAATGAACCTGAAACGCCCATTTCAGAGGGCTAACTGCTTCTTTTCGGAGCCTTGGTTTGGTTTTTGCATTTTCTTTGTAACAGCGCTTTTTTCTCGCGCGCGACTGCTCCAAAAGAGGTCCTAATGACCATCAGCGACGCACTGCACCGCTTGCTACTCGACAACCTGACGACCGCTACCATCCTGCTCAATGCCGATCTGCGCCTTGAGTACATGAACCCGGCGGCGGAAATGCTCCTGGCCATCAGCGGCCAGCGCAGTCATGGGCAGTTCATCAGCGAACTGTTCACCGAGTCGACCGAAGCCCTGAACTCGCTGCGCCAGGCAGTCGAGCAGGCGCACCCGTTCACCAAGCGCGAAGCCCTGCTTACCGCCCTGACCGGCCAGACCCTGACAGTCGATTACGCGGTCACGCCGATCCTCAGCAATGGCGCCACGCTGTTATTGCTTGAAGTCCACCCACGGGACCGGCTGCTGCGCATTACCAAGGAAGAGGCGCAACTGTCCAAGCAGGAAACCAGCAAAATGCTGGTGCGCGGCCTGGCCCACGAAATCAAGAATCCATTGGGCGGGATTCGGGGCGCCGCACAGCTGCTGGCGCGCGAACTGCCCGAAGAAAGTCTCAAGGACTACACCAACGTCATCATCGAGGAAGCCGATCGCCTGCGTAACCTGGTGGATCGCATGCTCGGCTCGAACAAGCTGCCATCGCTGGCCATGTGCAACATTCACGAAGTGCTGGAGCGCGTCTGCAGCCTCGTCGAGGCGGAAAGCCAAGGCTGCATCACGCTGGTGCGCGACTACGACCCGAGCATTCCAGACGTGTTGATCGACCGCGAGCAGATGATCCAGGCGGTGCTCAATATCGTGCGCAACGCGATGCAGGCCATCAGCAGCCAGAACGAACTGCGCCTGGGCCGCATCACCCTGCGCTCACGGGCCATGCGCCAATTCACCATCGGCCATGTGCGCCATCGCCTGGTGACCAAGATCGAGATTATCGACAACGGTCCGGGCATTCCCGCGGACCTGCAGGAAACCATCTTCTTTCCCATGGTCAGCGGCCGTCCGGACGGTACCGGGCTGGGCCTGGCCATTACCCAGAACATCATCAGCCAGCACCAGGGCCTGATCGAGTGTGACAGCCACCCAGGCCACACCACGTTCTCGATCTTTCTGCCACTGGAACAAGGAGCCACATCGACATGAGCCGTAGTGAAACCGTGTGGATCGTCGATGACGACCGTTCTATCCGTTGGGTCCTGGAAAAAGCCCTGCAACAGGAAGGCATGACCACCCAGAGCTTCGACAGCGCCGATGGCGTGATGAGTCGCCTGGCGCGCCAGCAACCGGACGTGATCATTTCCGACATCCGCATGCCCGGCGCCAGCGGCCTGGACCTGCTGGCGCGGATTCGCGAGCAGCACCCACGGTTGCCAGTGATCATCATGACCGCTCACTCCGATCTGGATAGCGCTGTCGCGTCCTACCAGGGTGGCGCCTTCGAATACCTGCCCAAGCCCTTCGACGTCGACGAAGCGGTATCGCTGGTCAAGCGCGCCAATCAGCACGCCCAGGAACAGCAAGGCCTGGAAGTGGCCCCGACCCTGACCCGCACCCCGGAAATCATCGGCGAAGCGCCGGCGATGCAGGAAGTGTTTCGCGCCATCGGGCGCTTGAGCCACTCCAACATCACCGTGCTGATCAATGGTGAATCCGGCACCGGCAAAGAGCTGGTCGCCCATGCCCTGCACCGCCACAGCCCGCGTGCGGCCTCGCCGTTCATCGCCCTGAACATGGCGGCGATTCCCAAGGACCTGATGGAGTCCGAGCTGTTCGGTCACGAGAAAGGCGCATTCACCGGCGCTGCCAACCTGCGGCGCGGGCGCTTTGAACAGGCGGACGGCGGCACCCTGTTCCTCGATGAGATCGGCGACATGCCGGCAGACACCCAGACCCGTTTGCTGCGGGTGCTGGCTGATGGCGAGTTCTACCGCGTTGGCGGCCATGTGCCAGTCAAAGTCGATGTACGAATCATCGCCGCGACCCACCAGAACCTGGAAACCCTGGTGCACGCCGGCAAATTCCGTGAAGACTTGTTCCATCGCCTGAACGTGATTCGCATCCATATTCCGCGCCTGTCGGACCGTCGTGAAGACATTCCGACCCTGGCCAAGCACTTCCTGGCCCGGGCCGCACAGGAGTTGGCGGTCGAACCGAAGCTGCTGAAAAACGAAACCGAGGAATACCTGAAGAACCTGCCTTGGGGCGGCAACGTGCGCCAGCTGGAGAACACTTGCCGCTGGATCACGGTGATGGCTTCGGGTCGCGAAGTGCATATCAGCGACCTGCCACCGGAACTGCTGAACCTGCCGCAGGATTCTGCACCGGTCACCAACTGGGAACAGGCCTTGCGCCAATGGGCCGACCAGGCTTTGGCCCGCGGCCAGTCGAGCCTGCTCGACAGCGCCGTCCCGGCCTTCGAGCGAATCATGATCGAAACCGCCCTCAAGCACACCGCTGGCCGCCGCCGCGATGCTGCCGTACTGCTGGGCTGGGGCCGCAACACCTTGACCCGCAAGATCAAGGAGCTGGGGATGAAGGTCGATGGCGGGGATGATGACGAGGCGGATGAGGGCTGAATGAGGGCCCCTGTGTAGGAGCTGGCTTGCCGGCGAAGGAAGTTGATGCGGTGTCGCTGATGATCCCTTCGCTGGCTTGCCAGCGAAAACAAAAAGCCATGCACCGCATCAATGCACCGCGAACCGCAATCGCGCACGGCAGTTGAACTGAAACCCCTCCGACAACGCCACCCAACTCGAAGATCTTCAAACCCAAAAGCCCCGTACTCCGGGGCTTTGCGCTTTTATCTGAAATTTTTTTGCACAACGTGAGCGTTCTGGCACGCGCCCTGCAATAACTCCATCACTACCCAGTTTCGGGGACCTTGGTACAGGCAGGCCGAGGATTCCCCTCTTTACACCGGGGCTTGCGACGCAAGATGCAACCCCCTCCCGTTTTGGGGACCTTGGTACAGGCAGGCCGGGGATTCCCTCTTTTATTGCTCCTGGAGATGGATCTCCAACCGCCAGCGATCATCCTCCTCGCTGCCGGCCCATTTGCCCTTCAGCGGACGGGCCGCCACCAGCGTCAGCAACAACCCCTGGTCACTCTTGCGCACTCGCCAATTCACGTCACGCTGATTGAGCTTGAGCTGTCCCTTGGCGGACTTGCCCTGCGCATCGAACAGCAGCGCCACCGTCCCGTCGATCTGCTCGCCGTGAATCTTGGGTTCATTGTTGAACCACACCACCAAGCCATCGTCCATCACGTCGACCTGCTGCAACTCAGTCGGTTCCGGCGTGGTCAGGCGGCCGATCATCAGGCCCACCATCACCCCGACAATCGCCAACGAACCGATCACCCGCGGGAATAGCTTCGATCGCAAGTCCACTTCAGGCGTAGAATGCCGCCTGTCTTTACCTTCGGAGCCGTGCATGTTTCACGTCATCCTTTTTCAACCGGAAATTCCACCGAATACCGGCAACGTTATCAGGCTCTGTGCCAACAGCGGCTGCCACCTGCATTTGATCGAGCCTCTGGGCTTCGAGATGGATGACAAGCGCCTGCGCCGGGCCGGCCTCGACTACCACGAGTACGCCACGTTGCAGCGCCATGCCGATCTCGCCAGCTGCCTGGAAAGCCTGGGCCAGCCGCGGGTGTTCGCCTTCACCACAAAGGGCTCGCAACCCTTCCACGACGTCAGCTTCGCCGAGGGCGATGCGTTCCTGTTCGGCCCGGAAAGCCGTGGGCTGCCTGCCGAAGTGCTCGACGCCCTGCCCGCCGGCCATCGCCTGCGCCTGCCCATGCGTGAGGGCTGCCGCAGCCTGAACCTGTCGAATACCGTAGCGGTCGCGGTGTATGAAGGTTGGCGCCAGCTGGGCTTCAAGTAAGCTTTTTCGCCGGACCAAAACAATCGCGGGCGAGCCCGCTCCCACAGGTTTTGCACAAGCCTGTGGGAGCGGGCTCGCCCGCGATGGTGTCAGCCGCGCCGTTTATTGAACGGTCTGCGTGCCTTCCTGCTGCATACGCTGCACTTCCTGCGCATACAGCGCATCGAAGTTCACCGGAGCCAGCATCAGTGCCGGGAACGAGCCGCGGGTCACCAGACTGTCCAGGGCTTCGCGAGCGTACGGGAACAGGATATTCGGGCAGAACGCGCCAAGGGTGTGGCTCATCGAACCCTGGTCGAGGTTCTTGATCAGGAAGATACCGGCCTGCTGGACTTCAGCGATGAACGCCACCTCGTCACCGTTCTTCACGGTCACCGACAGGGTCAGCACCACTTCATGGAAGTCGTCTTCCAGAGCTTTCTGACGGGTGTTCAGGTCCAGACCGACGCTCGGCTCCCATTGCTGGCGGAAGATCGCCGGGCTTTTCGGGGCTTCGAATGACAGGTCACGTACGTAGATGCGCTGCAAGGAGAATTGCGGTGCATTTTCTTCTTCTGTAGCAGCGGTGTTCTGTTGGTCAGTCATCGCAGATCCTTCTTGATCCAGGGGTCTTTTAGGTTGGCTTATCGTGTAGCTCAGGCCTTGAGCAGCGCGTCGAGCTTGCCCGCGCGGTCCATGGCAAACAAATCATCGCAACCACCGACGTGGGTGCTGCCGATCCAGATCTGTGGCACCGACGTACGCCCCGCCTTCTGGGCCATTTCGGCGCGCACTTGCGGCTTGCCATCGACCTTGATCTCTTCGAAGGCTACGCCCTTGTTCTCAAGCAGGTACTTGGCTCGCGAGCAGTAGGGGCAGTAATCGCTGGAGTAGACGACGACCTTGGCCATATCACTTCACCAGCGGCAGGTTGTCGGCTTTCCAGCTGGAGATACCGCCGGACAGTTTGGCCGCGGTAAAGCCGGCCTTGAGCAGTTCGCGAGCGTGAGTGCCGGCGGTCTGACCCATGGCGTCCACCAGGATAAGGGTCTTGGCCTTGTGCTTTTCCAGCTCGCCAACGCGGGCAGTCAGCTTGTCGTGCGGGATGTTCAGCGCGCCAACGATGTGGCCGGCGGCGAAATCCTTGGTCGAACGAATGTCGATCACCACACCCGAATCCTTGTTGACCAGCGCGGTCAGTTCGCCGGTGCTCAGGCTGCGGCCGCCACCTTGCATCTGGTAAGCGATCAACAGGCCCAGCAGTACCACGAAGATACCGACGAGCAGATAGTGATTAGTGGCAAATTCAATCAGGTGAGCAACCATCGAAGGAGGTTCCAGGGCGTTAAAATGTCGGCCAGTATACACAGCCACTATGGTCGGCCAAACCCCGTCCGGCGGTGACGTGGAAGGAACTTGCCTTTAAACTGCCACTCCCTTTTTCCATCGCCCCCTTTTTTAACTCAAGCCAGAGCGGAATCTATGACTACCACGCCTAAACCTTTGGTCCTGATGATTCTTGACGGCTTCGGTCACAGTGAGAACCAGGAGTCCAATGCCGTGTTCGCGGCCAACAAGCCGGTCCTCGATCGCCTGTGCGCCACCGTTCCGAATGGCCTGATCTCGGGTTCGGGCATGGATGTCGGCCTGCCGGACGGGCAGATGGGCAACTCGGAAGTCGGCCACATGAACCTTGGCGCGGGCCGCGTGGTGTACCAGGACTTCACCCGCGTGACCAAGGCGATCCGCGACGGCGAGTTCTTCGAGAACCCGACCATCTGCGCCGCCGTGGACAAGGCCGTTGCCGCCGGCAAGGCCGTGCATTTCATGGGCTTGCTGTCCGATGGCGGCGTGCATAGCCACCAGGATCACCTGATCGCCATGGCCGAACTGGCAGTCAAGCGCGGCGCCGAGAAGGTCTATCTGCACGCCTTCCTCGACGGTCGCGACACGCCGCCAAAAAGCGCCCAGTCGTCGATCGAACTGCTGGATGAAGCCTTCAAGACCCTGGGCAAGGGCCGGATCGCCAGCCTGATTGGCCGTTACTTCGCCATGGACCGCGACAACCGCTGGGATCGCGTTGCCCAGGCCTACAACCTGATCGTCGACGGCAAGGGTGAATTCCACGCTGCAACCGCTCAGGAAGGCCTGCAAGCCGCCTACGAGCGCGGCGAGAGCGACGAATTCGTCAAAGCCACGACCATTGGCGACACAGTCACGGTTGAAGACGGCGACGCCATGGTGTTCATGAACTTCCGCGCCGACCGCGCTCGCGAGCTGAGCCGGGTGTTCGTCGAAGACAACTTCAGCGAGTTCGAGCGTGCGCGTCAGCCAAAGCTGGCCGGCTTCGTCATGCTCACCCAATACGCTGCCAGCATTCCTGCACCCTCGGCTTTTGCCCCGGGCAGCCTGGAAAACGTGCTGGGCGACTATCTGGCAAAGAACGGCAAGACCCAGCTGCGCATCGCTGAGACCGAAAAGTATGCCCACGTGACCTTCTTCTTCTCCGGTGGCCGCGAAGAACCGTTCCCGGGTGAAGAGCGCATCCTCATCCCTTCGCCAAAAGTCGCCACCTACGACCTGCAGCCGGAGATGAGCGCCCCTGAAGTCACCGACCGCATCGTCGACGCCATCGAAAACCAGCGTTATGACGTGATCGTGGTCAACTACGCCAACGGCGACATGGTCGGCCACAGCGGCGTGTTCTCCGCCGCAGTGAAGGCTGTGGAATGCCTGGACCTGTGCGTCGGCCGAATCGTCGATGCCCTGGAGAAAGTCGGCGGCGAAGCGCTGATCACCGCCGACCACGGTAACGTCGAGCAAATGTCCGACGAATCCACCGGCCAGGCCCACACCGCCCACACCACCGAGCCGGTACCGTTCATCTACTACGGCAAGCGTGACCTCAAGGTCCGCGAAGGCGGCGTCCTGGCGGACGTGGCACCGACCATGCTCAAGCTGCTGGGCCTGGAGCAGCCGGCGGAAATGACGGGTAAATCGATCCTCGTCTAACCGCAAGCCCCCCTGTAGGAGCGAGCCGCCCGGAGCAGGCTCGCTCCTACAGGTGTTCATGGGGTTTTTCCATCCAGTTATCACACACTCGGAAAAGGGCATTTTTTTTGCCGTCCATGGCGGGCATACTAAGCTGTCTTTTTTCCCCTGGTGTTACCCACCTCTATGCTCCGCGTCCTGATAGCCCTCGCTCTGACCTGCCTGCTCCAACCGGCCTTCGCTGACGAGCGCGCGCAAACCCAACAACAGTTGGACGCCACGCGTCAGGATATTGCCGAGCTGAAAAAGCTGCTGGGCAAGCTGCAGGAAGAAAAATCCGGTGTGCAGAAAGACCTCAAGGGCACCGAAACCGAGATGGGCAAGCTCGAGAAGCAGGTTGATGCCCTGCAAAAAGAGCTGCAGAAAAGCGAATCCGAGTTGCAGCGACTCGATGCCGAGAAAAAAAAACTCCAGAGCGCGCGCACTGAACAGCAACAACTGATCGCCACCCAGGCCCGAGCGGCCTACCAGAACGGCCGTCAGGAATACCTCAAGCTGCTGCTCAACCAGCAGAACCCCGAGAAATTCGCCCGCACCCTCACCTACTACGACTACCTGAGCCAGGCCCGCCTGGAGCAGCTGAAGAATTTCAACGAAACCCTGAGTCAACTGGCCAATGTCGAGCAGGAAATCAACCAGCAGCAAGCCCAATTGCTGGTACAGAAAAGCAGCCTCGACAGCCAGCGCGATGAACTCGACAAAGTGCGCAAGGAACGTCAGCTGGTGCTGGCCAAGCTCAACACTGACGTAAAAGACCGCGACCAGAAGCTGCAAGCCCGCGAGCAGGATCAGGCCGATCTGTCTAAAGTACTCAAGACCATCGAGGAAACCCTGGCCCGCCAGGCCCGAGAGGCGGAAGAAGCGCGACAGAAAGCGCTGATCGCCCAGCAGGAAGCGGAAAAAAAGCGTTTACGTGAGGCCCAGGCCGCGGCGGATGCCACGTCTGATGCCCCACGCAAAATCACCCGACCAACACCTGGCGCACTGGTTTCCAGCTCAGGCGAAACCTTCGGCGGGGCTTTTTCGGCAACTCGGGGAAAACTTCCGTGGCCGGTTGATGGTCGATTGCTTGCACGCTTTGGCGAGACCCGCGGCGATGACGCCCGCACCAAGTGGGACGGGGTGATGATCAGCGCCTCCGCCGGCAGCCAGGTGCATGCTGTGCATGGCGGTCGCGTGGTCTTTGCCGATTGGTTGCGCGGTGCCGGTCTGCTGGTGATTCTCGACCATGGCAACGGTTATTTGAGCTTGTACGGCCACAATCAGACGCTGCTCAAGTCAGCGGGCGATGTGGTCAAGGCCGGGGAGTCCATCTCCACGGTCGGTAACAGCGGCGGCCAGGACACGCCCGCCCTGTATTTCGCTATTCGTCAGCAGGGTCACCCAAGTGATCCGGCACAATGGTGTCGCGCGCAAGGATAGGGCGCCACCTAACTCAGGAGTTCGTTCGACATGCTGCATTTGTCCCGCCTCAATTCACTGGCCCTGACGATCGCCCTGGTGATCGGCGCGCCGCTGGCGTTTGCCGCCGAGCCCGCCTCATCGACCTCGGCCGCGACCACCAAGGCGCCATTGCCGCTGGACGAGTTGCGTACCTTTGCCGAGGTCATGGACCGGATCAAGGCAGCTTATGTTGAACCGGTCGACGACAAGACCCTGCTGGAAAATGCCATCAAGGGCATGCTCAGCAACCTCGATCCGCACTCCGCCTATCTGGGCCCGGAAGACTTCGCCGAGCTGCAGGAAAGCACCAGCGGCGAGTTCGGTGGCCTGGGCATCGAAGTCGGCTCCGAAGACGGCTTCATCAAGGTGGTCTCGCCAATCGACGACACGCCTGCATCCAAGGCCGGCATTCAGGCCGGTGACTTCATCGTCAAGATCAACGGCCAGCCCACCCGCGGCCAGAGCCTGACCGAAGCCGTGGACCGCATGCGCGGCAAGATCGGCGAAAAAATCACCCTGACCCTGGTGCGTGACGGTGGCAATCCGTTCGACGTGACGCTGGCCCGCGCGACCATCCAGGTCAAGAGCGTCAAGGCTCAGTTGCTGGAATCGGGCTACGGTTACATCCGCATCACCCAGTTCCAGGTCAAGACCGGTGACGAGGTGTCCCAGGCCCTGGCCAAGCTGCGCAAGGAAAACGGCAAGAAGCTCAGCGGCATCGTGCTCGATCTGCGCAACAACCCGGGCGGCGTCCTGCAATCGGCGGTGGAGGTGGTCGACCACTTCATCACCAAAGGCCTGATCGTCTACACCAAGGGCCGTATTGCCAACTCCGAGCTGCGCTTCTCCGCCACCGGCAAGGACGAAAGCGAAGCCGTACCGATGGTGGTGCTGATCAACGGTGGCAGCGCCTCGGCCTCGGAAATCGTCGCCGGCGCCCTGCAGGACCAGAAACGCGCAGTGGTCATGGGTACCACCAGTTTCGGCAAGGGCTCGGTACAAACCGTACTGCCGCTGAACAACGACCGCGCACTGAAAATCACCACGGCGCTGTACTTCACACCGAACGGACGCTCGATCCAGGCCCAGGGCATCGTCCCGGACATCGAAGTGCGCCGGGCGAAGATCACCAACGAGCAAGACAGCGAGTACTTCAAGGAAGCCGACCTGCAAGGTCACTTGGGCAATGGCAACGGCGGCGCCGACAAGCCAAGCGGTTCGGGCGGCAAGGCCAAGCCGATGCCACAGGATGATGACTATCAGTTGGCCCAGGCGCTGAGCCTGCTCAAGGGCCTGAGCATCACCCGTAGCCGCTGAGATGGGTTTGCGCGGCATCCTCTGTCTGTTGTGCTGTCTGGCCAGCGTCGTCCATGCGACCCTGGCCCAGGCTTCCCCCACGCACAAGGCCTACCTGAGCCTGATCATCGACGACCTGGGACAGAACCTGCCCCGGGATCGTCGCGTGCTGAGCCTGCCCGGCCCGGTGACGACCGCGATCATGCCCGACACCCCCCACGCCGCCGAATTCGCCCGCGAGGCGCACCGCGCCGGCAAGATTGTCATCCTGCACATGCCCATGGACCCGGCCACCGGCCCGTTCGCCTGGCACCCCGAACTGCCCATCGAAGCATTGCAGAGTCGCCTGGATGCGGCGTTCAAGGCCGTACCCTATACGGCGGGCATCAACAACCACATGGGCAGCCGCATGACTGCCCAGCGCCCGGCCATGGCCTGGCTGATGGCCGAACTGCAGCGGCGCCACAAGTTCTTCCTCGACAGCCGCACCAGCGCCCAGACCGTCGCTGCCGCCGAGGCCCAGAAGATCGGCCTTGCCAGCCTGTCGCGGGATGTGTTTCTCGATGATGTGCGTACGGAGGCGGCGATCCTCGATCAACTGCAGACCGCCATCAGCCTGGCGCGCAAACAGGGCTCGGCAGTGATGATCGGCCACCCTTACCCGCAAACGCTGGCGGTGCTGGAGCGCGAGCTGCCCCGACTCAAGGCCCAGGGCGTCGAGTGGATTGATATCAAATCGATGATCAGCCTGCGCAGCAACCAGGCAATGGCCGGGCATGGCAAGGATGGGCGTTACCGCTAGAGATAGCGTGCCATGATGTCGTCCACCACGCCTTCCTCACGCAACTTGTCCAGCGCGGCCTGCAGCTTGGCGACGGTCTCATCGGACACCTCCTTGTTCAGCGCCAGGTACAACTGCGCGCTATTGAAGCGCAGCACCGTCTTCAGCCCGGTCACGCCGTCCTGGCGTGCCAGATAACGGCCAGCCGGATCACCGGTGGCCCACAGGTCAATCTGGCCATTGACCAGCTTCTTGGCGTTGTCCTGATCGCGCAGCACCACAATGGGTTTGAGCCCCTGCTTGGCCAGGGTTTGCGCAATCGCATCGCCTTTGTAGGCGCCGATCTTGTACTTGCGCGCCTGTTGCAGCGATTCGAGGGTGATCTTGCTGTCAGCCCTGGCAAGCAGGATCCAGTCGTCCGGGCCAATGGGGCCGACCCATTTGAACAAACTTTCGCGATCCGGCAGGCGTGCCATGACGAATGCGCCGTAGCCGGGGTTTTCCAGGGCGAGTTTATAGACACGCTCCCAGGGAAAACGCAGGGTCAGACTGTAGGTAAGGTCGGTGCGTTTGAACATTTCCCGGACGATGTCCACGGCAATGCCGTCGATATTCTCGTCCTGAGCGAAGTTCTTGCCGTTCTTCGCCATGTTGTAAGGCGGGAAGTTTTCCGTCAGCAACACCAGGTCGGTGTTGATGTTTTCCGCTGCGCGTACAGGGCTGGATAACAGCAATGAAGCACTGGCGAGAACGAGGAAAAGGCGTCTGAGCATGTCGGCTACCGGAATCCATGGCGTGCCCAAGCTTGCCTTGAGCCCGCCATGCTGTCCACTGGCCTTTAGCGAACCACGATCCCGCGTGCCGCCATGTAGGCCTTCGCTTCCGGCACGGTGTACTCACCGAAGTGGAAGATACTGGCCGCCAGTACTGCACTGGCGTGACCTTCGAGGATGCCGTCGGCCAGGTGCTGCAGGTTGCCAACGCCGCCGGAGGCGATGACCGGAATGCCCAGCGCGTCGCTGATGGCACGGGTCACGCCCAGGTCGAAGCCGCTTTTCATGCCATCTTGATCCATGCTGGTCAGCAGGATCTCACCGGCCCCCAAGCCTTCCATCTTCTTCGCCCACTCCACCGCATCCAGCCCGGTAGGTTTGCGTCCGCCATGGGTGAAGATCTCCCAGCGCGGGGTTTCGCCCGGCAACGAGACTTTCTTGGCGTCGATGGCGACCACGATGCACTGCGAGCCGAAATGCTGAGCGGCTTCGCCGACGAATTCCGGGTTGAACACTGCCGCGGTGTTGATCGAGACCTTGTCCGCACCGGCATTGAGCAGGTTGCGAATGTCCTGCACGGTGCGTACGCCACCGCCGACGGTCAGCGGGATGAACACCTGGCTGGCCATGCGCTCGACGGTGTGCAGCGTGGTATCGCGGCCGTCGACGCTGGCGGTGATGTCGAGAAAAGTAATCTCGTCGGCACCCTGCTCATCGTAGCGACGGGCAATTTCCACCGGGTCGCCGGCGTCACGAATGTTCTCGAATTTCACACCCTTGACCACCCGGCCGTTGTCTACGTCCAGGCAAGGGATGATGCGTTTGGCCAGCGCCATGGTCAGTCCTCAGCCTTTGTACGAATCGCAGAAGGCTTGCGCCTCGGCGACGTCGAGAGTGCCTTCGTAGATCGCACGGCCGGTGATAGCGCCGATGATACCGGGCGCCTTGGCGTCGAGCAGGGTCTTGATGTCGCCCAGGTTGTGGATGCCGCCGGAAGCGATCACCGGGATCTTTGTTGCAGCAGCCAGTGCGGCGGTGAACGGTACGTTGCAGCCCTGCATCATGCCGTCTTTGGCGATGTCGGTATAAACAATCGAAGAGACGCCGTCGGCTTCAAACTGCTTGGCCAGGTCGATCACCTGGATGGTGCTGATTTCAGCCCAGCCGTCGGTGGCGACAAAACCGTCTTTGGCATCCAGACCCACGATGATTTTGCCCGGAAACGCGCGGCAAGCTTCGGCGACGAACGCAGGATCTTTCACGGCCTTGGTGCCGATGATCACGTAGCTCACACCCGCTTTCACGTAGTGCTCGATGGTTTCCAGGGAGCGGATACCGCCGCCGATCTGGATCGGCAGGTTCGGGTAGCGCTTGGCGATCGCAGTGACGACTTCGCCGTTGACTGGCTGGCCTTCGAAGGCGCCGTTCAGGTCGACCAGATGCAGACGACGGCAGCCGCCCTCCACCCATTTGGCGGCCATGCTCACCGGGTCATCGGAGAACACCGTGGAATCTTCCATACGGCCCTGGCGCAGACGTACACAGGCACCGTCTTTAAGATCGATAGCGGGAATAATCAGCATCTGGCAAACCTTCAATTCGATTTTTCAGCGTTGCTCGAAATCAGTTTTTTTCGAGCGCCCACAGGTCGCTTTCGATGCTTTCAAACCTCTCTTTGAGGTGCGTCTGCACATCGAAAATCGCCCTGTTGTAATAGTGCGGAGCAATTTCGCGGGTAAACAGCTCAAGAATCTCAGCCGCCTCGAACGTACCGAGGTCGAGTTCGAAGCGGTCCTCCATGAACCGCTTGATCTTGCTGTTGGCCTCGTTCTCCTGCTCGGCGGTGAGCCGCAGGATCGGCGGCTTTGACTTCTTGACCGCCATTACCAGCGACCGTCCCACGCGGCGAAGTTCTGCAGCAACTGCAGGCCGTGGGAATGGCTCTTCTCCGGGTGGAACTGCACGGCGAAGCGCGAGCCTTCAGCCAGTGCGGCGGCGAAATTCTGGCCGTAGTGACCGCCACCCACCACCTGGCGCGGATTACCGGCGGCGATGTAGTAGCTGTGCACGAAGTAAAAGCGCGCCAGGTCAGGAATGTTGTGCCACAGCGGGTGATCCACCGTCTGCTGCACTTCGTTCCAGCCCATGTGCGGGACTTTCAGGTGTTCACCGTCTTCGTGCAGGTCTTTGCCGAAAAACTTCACCTGACCCGGGAACAGGCCGATGCAGTCAACTCCGTCGTTCTCTTCACTGTGATCGAGCAAGGCTTGCATGCCCACACAGATGCCGAGGAACGGACGATCCTGGCTGACTTCACGGACCAGCGAGTCGAAGCCCAGGCGACGAATCTCAGCCATGCAGTCGCGAATCGCGCCGACACCGGGGAAGACCACCCGGTCGGCTTCGCGAATCACGCTGGCATCGCTGGTAATCAGCACCTTGCCGGCACCGACGTGTTCCAACGCCTTGGCCACCGAGTGCAGGTTACCCATGCCGTAATCGATTACCGCAACGGTCTGCATTACAGGACGCCCTTGGTCGAGGGCATTTGCCCGGCCATGCGGTCATCCAGCTCGACGGCCATGCGCAGGGCGCGGCCGAAAGCCTTGAACACGGTTTCGATCTGGTGGTGGGTGTTGTGCCCACGCAGATTGTCGATGTGCAGGGTGACGTTAGCGTGGTTGACGAAGCCCTGGAAGAACTCCTGGAACAAGTCCACGTCGAAGCCACCAACGGTCGCGCGAGTGTAGGGAACGTGCATCTGCAGGCCTGGCCGGCCGGAGAAGTCGATCACCACGCGTGACAGCGCTTCGTCGAGCGGCACATAGGCGTGGCCATAACGACGGATGCCTTTCTTGTCGCCAATGGCTTTGCTGAAGGCTTGGCCCAGGGTGATACCGACGTCTTCCACGGTGTGGTGATCGTCGATATGCAGGTCGCCCTTGCTCTCGATATCCAGGTCGATCAGCCCGTGACGGGCGATCTGGTCCAGCATGTGCTCAAGAAAAGGTACACCGATATCAAATCGGGCCTTTCCGGTGCCATCCAGGTTGATCGAGGCTTTGATCTGGGTTTCCAGAGTGTCGCGCTCGACGGAGGCAATACGTTCGGCCATCACCAGCTCCGCAAAATCATTGGGCGAAAAAGGCAGCCAGTATAGGCGTGCGGGCGGGAAACAGAAACATGCGAGGTGAGATGGCTGACGGATAGAAGCCCGTATTTGCGGGGATAGACATGTCCATACAAGACATGTCGGCCATGTTTTCAAACCACTGCACAAAACTACTGTGGGAGCGAGCCTGCTCGCGAAGGGGACCTCACATTCAACATCGCCGTCGATTGTCAGACCGCCTTCGCGAGCAGGCTCGCTCCTACACAAGGGAAGCGGTGTTAGTGGAACAACACTGCCGTCTTCTGCAACGTCACCCAGATCCCCCACGCCAGCGGAATCCCCACCGCCAGCCAGGCCGCCACCGCCAACGGCACGCTGCCCGAAGAGGCTTTCCACTCCAGCACGGTGCTGCTGTTGGCGCCCTTGTCGTGGCCCAGCGCCTGTTCGGCGGCGAGTTCGGCGTCGGTCATGAAGTACTTGTCGGCCACCGGCCGCACCAGCAGATTGCACAGGAACCCGAGCACCAGCAGGCCGGCGAGGATGTACAGAGTGATGTCATAGGCCGCCGCACGCTCAACGCCGATGCTCAACTGATACTCACGCAGGTAGTTCACCAGCACCGGGCCGAGTACACCGGCTGCGGCCCAGGCGGTAAGCAAACGACCGTGAATGGCACCGACCATTTGCGTACCGAACAGGTCGGCGAGGTAGGCCGGCACGGTGGCAAAACCGCCGCCGTACATCGAGAGGATGATGCAGAACGCCGCGACAAACAGTGAAACGTTACCCAGGTGCCCGAGATTCGGGATCAACGCATAGAGGGCAAAACCCAGGGCGAAGAACACGAAGTAGGTATTTTTTCGTCCCAGGTAGTCGGAAAACGACGCCCAGAAGAAGCGCCCGCCGATGTTGAACAGGCTCAGCAAGCCTGTGAAGCCCGCCGCGATCGCCGCAATCGACGCCAATTGTCCGGCATCCAGCGCACCGAAAGGCAAGTCATTGCCCAGCAGCTTGCCGCCGAACACCTCTTGCAGCAGCGGCGAAGCCATGCCGAGGATGCCGATACCGGCCGAAACGTTCAGGCACAACACCAGCCAGACCAGGCGGAACTGCGGGGTTTTCCATGCGACGTTCACGTGGACATGGCGATGAGTGATCATCGCGTTCGCGGTTTTTTTCTCCGGCGGCGTCCAGCCTTCAGGCTTCCAGCCGGTCGGCGGAACACGGTAGGACATCGCACCGCCAATCATGAACACCAGGTAGATCGCCGCCATTACCAGGAAGCTCTGCCAGACGCCGACACCGCTTGGCGAAGCAAAATGGCTCATCAAGGCAGCCGCCAACGGCGCGCCGACCATGGCCCCACCACCGAACCCCATGATCGCCATGCCGGTGGCCATGCCGCGCTTGTCCGGAAACCATTTGATCAAGGTCGAGACCGGGGAAATGTAGCCCAGGCCTAGGCCAATCCCGCCGATGACGCCGGAGCCGAGCCACATCAGCCAGATCTGGTGGGTATAGATACCCAGCGCGGAAATCAGCAGGCCGCCGCACCAGCACAGCGCCGACACCACACCCGCCTTGCGCGGTCCGGCGTGCTCCAGCCAGCCGCCCCAGATGGCTGCCGAGCAACCGAGGAAGATGAAGAACAGCGTGTAGATCCAGCCGAGCATCGAGATCGGCCAGTCGCACTGCGATGAGAAAACTTGCGCGATAAAGCTCATGTCCGGCGCGCACGCAATCGGCGCGGTCACGCCCAACGCCTTGGACAGCGGCAACCAGAAGACCGAGAAGCCATAGGCCATGCCGATGCACAGGTGGATGGCCAATGCGGCCGGTGGAACCAGCCAGCGGTTGAAACCGGGCTTGGCGATGATGCGCTCCTTGGACAGGAACGCCGGTTCGGCGGCACTATTGCCGGCCACGGTGCTCGTGCTCATTTGTGTTTCCCCCAATTATTAGTATGGTTCGCCGGATTGACCTCGTTCCCGGCCTTGTTGCACACCAGGCATGACCGTTTTTTCGAATGAAGCAACTCTCTGCGCGACAACAGGTCGCAGCGATACCGACGAACGGCCGCAGGGTAGCATTTGCCCGACCTGGAAAAACCTGACCGATCAGGCCTTTTTTCAGGTGATTTGCGTCGATCACCCGGCAAAAAACCGTTTTAACCCTGGAGCGAACAGTCAGGATCGCTCTCTGCAAGGAATTCCCATGCCCATCGTTGTCGAATCGCTGCACAGCCCCAGCTATCAGGATCAGCAGGATCTGCAGAAAATTTATCAGGACGCCCCGCAGTGGCTGTTCGCGCCCTACGCCGATGAACGTCAACTGATTGAAGATAGCTTGTCTGACGGCAGCCTGATCGCCGGGCGCTTCAACGACCGCCTGCTGGGCGCCGCGCGACTGGACCGCCAGGCGCCCGTGTGGCAGTTGTCGCATCTGTGCGTACGCAAAGTGACCCGACGCCGTGGGGTGGCCGAGCGCCTGATCTGCGAGGCCCGCAACATGGCCGAGCGCGCTGGCGCGACCTTGCATCTGCTGGCCCCTGGCGGCCACCTGGAGGCGCAGGCCCTGGCCGCCAAGCTCAAGTTGCCGCTGGACCTGCTGTAAATGTGATCGCTGACCAGTCGTCAGTTTCGGGGCGCTATACTCCCCGGCTAAATTTCGAATTCGACTCTCTACAAGGACTCGCCCATGAAAGCGTTCGGCAAAATCCTGGGTCTGGTACTTCTCGGGCTATTGCTGGTCATTGTGGCCCTGGGCTTTGCCCTGACCCACTTGTTCGACCCCAATGACTACAAAGACGAGATTCGCCAGATTGCCCGCGACAAGGCCCACATCGAGCTGACGCTCAATGGCGATATCGGCTGGAGCCTGTTCCCCTGGCTCGGTCTTGAACTGCACGAAGCCAGTGTCGCGACCCTGGCCAACCCCACTGCGCCCTTCGCCGACCTGCAAATGCTCGGCCTGTCGGTACGCGTATTGCCGCTGCTGCGCCGTGAAGTGCAGATGAGCGACGTGCGCGTCGAAGGCCTGAACCTGCGCCTGAATCGCGACAAAGATGGCCACGGCAACTGGGAAGACATCGGCAAAGCCGCTCCCGTAGCGAACAGCACCGGTACGCCCGCGAGCACCCCTGCACCAACCAGCGAGACCCCCGCCAGCACGGAAAAACCCGCGCAGCCGATGCGCCTCGACATCGACAGCCTGACCGTCAACAACGCTCGCGTGGAATACACCGACGAGCGCACCGGCAAGCAATTCAGCGCCGAAAGCATCCAGTTGAGCACCGGCCCGGTGCACGACTCGACCAATATCGACGTCAAGCTCACCGCCTTCCTCTCCAGCAACCAGCCGGCCCTGCGCGTACGCAGTGAACTGAACGGCGAGTTGCGTTTCGAGCGCGCCCTGCAGCGCTACAAATTCGAAGACATGAAACTCACCGGCGAACTGACCGGCGAGCCACTCGAAGGCAAGGCCGTGACCTTCTCCGCCCAAGGGCAAGTTGCCGTGGATAAAGTGGCGAACGTCGCTGAATGGACTGGCATCAAGCTGTCGATCAACCAGTTGCGCGCCCTCGGCGAGCTAAAGGCCAACGACCTCGACAAGACCCCGCAAATCAGCGGCGCGTTGTCGATTGCCCAGTTCGACCTGGCGAAATTCGTCGACAGCATCGGGCAGAAACTGCCGGCCATGGGCGAAGGCAGCCTGAGCAAAGTCGAACTGGTCAGCCGCATCGCTGCGACCCCAACCAGTGTGGCGCTGGACAATATCAACCTGAAGCTCGACGACAGCACCTTCAGCGGCCGCATCGCCGTCGAAGACTTCGCCAAGCAAGCGCTGCGCGTGCAGCTCAAGGGCGACACCTTCAATGCTGATCGCTACCTGCCACCGAAATCCGCCGAGGCCAACAGCGCTGCCGTGGCCCGCCAGGCGGAAGTCAGCAGCACCGAGGCCGACGCCATGGCCGGCGCTGGCAGCACCCCGCTGCCGAATGCGCCGACCAAAGGCGCCTGGAGCACCGACAAGCTGATCCCCACCGAGCGCCTGAGCAAGCTCGACCTGGATGCCGAGCTGACCTTCGGCCAACTGACCCTGGACAAACTGCCGATCCAGAACGCCGCGCTCAAGGCCACGGGTCAGGGCGGCCTGCTGACTCTGCAGAACCTCAGTGGAGAGCTGTACAACGGCACGTTCAACGCCAAGGGCACCCTCGACGTGCGTCAGACGGTGCCGGCGCTGAGCATGCAGACCGCGATCAGCCGGGTACCCGCGGAAAAAATCCTCGAAAGCCAGGGCAAGAATCCACCGGTCAAAGGGCTGGTAACGCTCAACAGCAACCTGACCGCCAACGGCAATAGCCAGAAAACCCTGATCGACAGCCTCAACGGCAACGCCAGCTTCGTGATCAACAACGGCGTGCTGCTCAACGCCAATCTTGAACAACAGTTGTGCAAAGGCATCGCCACCCTCAATCGCAAAACCCTGAGCGGCGAACCGCGCGGCAAGGACACGCCGTTCCAGGAGCTCAAGGGCAACCTGACCTTGCGTAACGGCGTGGCCAGTAACCCGGACCTGAAAGTGCGTATTCCCGGCATGACCGTCAACGGCAATGGCGACCTCGATCTGCGCGTGCTAGGCATGGATTACCGCGTCGGCATCATCGTCGAAGGCGACCAGCGCGAGATGCCTGATCCGGCCTGCCAGGTCGGTGATAAATTCGTCGGCATCGAATGGCCACTGCGCTGCCGTGGCCCGCTGGAGCTTGGCGCCAAAGCCTGCCGCCTGGACAACGAACGCCTCGGCCAGGTCGCCGCCAAAATGGCGGGCGACAAGCTTAACGATAAGCTCAGCGAGAAAATCGACGAGAAGCTTGGTGACAAGGTCAGCCCAGAACTCAAAGACGCACTCAAGGGGCTGTTCAAACGATGAGAGCCGAGCAATTTTCCACGGCGGTGCTTGATTGGTACGACCGCCACGGCCGCCATGATTTACCTTGGCAGCAGGGCATCACGCCCTACCGGGTGTGGGTCTCGGAGATCATGTTGCAGCAGACCCAGGTCAGCACCGTGCTGAACTACTTCGACCGTTTCATGGCCTCGCTGCCCACGGTCGAGGCTCTGGCGGCGGCGCCGGAAGATGAGGTGCTGCACCTGTGGACCGGGCTGGGATACTACACCCGCGCCCGCAACCTGCAGAAGACTGCAAAAATCGTGGTCGCCGAGTACGGTGGCGAGTTTCCCCGCGATGTGGAAAAACTCACCGAGCTGCCGGGCATCGGCCTGTCTACCGCCGGCGCCATCGCCAGCCTGAGCATGGGCCTGCGCGCACCGATCCTCGACGGCAACGTCAAACGGGTGCTGGCGCGCTACACCGCACAGGAGGGCTACCCGGGCGAGCCGAAGGTCGCCAAACAGCTATGGGCCACGGCAGAGCGCTTTACTCCCCAAGACCGCGTCAACGCCTACACCCAGGCGATGATGGACATGGGCGCAACCCTCTGCACCCGCAGCAAACCCAGTTGCCTGCTGTGCCCGCTGAAAAAGGGCTGTGAGGCGCACCTGCTGGGCCTGGAAACCCGCTACCCGATTCCCAAACCGCGCAAGACTGTGCCGCAAAAGCGCACCCTCATGCCGTTGCTGGCCAACCGCGACGGCGCCATTCTGCTTTACCGGCGCCCGTCCACCGGTCTCTGGGGCGGCCTATGGAGCCTGCCGGAACTGGACGACCTCGGCGACCTCGAGCACTTGGCCCTGCAACATTCGCTGCAACTGGGCAGGCAAACCGAACTGCCGAACCTGGTCCACACCTTCAGCCATTTCCAGTTGGCTATCGAACCCTGGCTGGTTCAGGTCCACGAGGCCGGCCAGCACGTGGCCGAGGCCGACTGGCTCTGGTATAACCTCGCCACCCCGCCGCGCCTGGGCCTCGCCGCCCCGGTGAAGAAACTGCTGAAGCGCGCGGCCGACGTATTGAACGCAGGAGAGTCGTCATGACCCGCACCATCATGTGCCGCAAGTACCAAGAAGAACTGCCGGGCCTGGAGCGCGCTCCCTTCCCGGGCGCCAAAGGCCAGGACATTTTCGATCACGTCTCGCAGAAAGCTTGGGCCGACTGGCAGAAACACCAGACCCTGCTGATCAACGAGAAGCGTTTGAACATGATGAACGCTGAAGACCGCAAATACCTGCAGGGCGAGATGGACAAGTTCTTCTCGGGCGAAGATTACGCCAAGGCCGAAGGCTACGTTCCACCAGTGGAATAACCCCGCAAAATCGGGGGTCGGATCGTAAGCGACGGAATAAATTAAAATTTTTCTGAAAACCCGCTTGACGACCCCCTGAAAAAGCCGTTTAATGCGCCCCGTTGCCCAGATAGCTCAGTCGGTAGAGCAGGGGATTGAAAATCCCCGTGTCGGCGGTTCGATTCCGTCTCTGGGCACCACTTATTCATTTCAGGTGGTGTCAAAATCACCCGAAAGCTACAAAAAGCCCGCCTAGCGCGGGTTTTTTGTTATCTCGCCCAGATAGCTCAGTCGGTAGAGCAGGGGATTGAAAATCCCCGTGTCGGCGGTTCGATTCCGTCTCTGGGCACCAATACAAAAACCCTGAATCGCAAGATTCAGGGTTTTTTTATGCTTGCAGGAAAGCCAGGAAGCCTTCCACCCTCCCCGTCATTGCGCGTCGTTCCAGTGGAACACCAGGTTTCGCGCCGCTCCATTACCAATATCCGCCACGTCATGCCGCACTTCGCCATTGCGCGTAGCAACCACCGAGTACTTGCCCGCCGGCAATCGCACGTAGACCAGCGGTCCGACGTTATCCAGATTCAACACGGTCTGCCCTGACGCCTTTTCCACCGATACATCCACGTCAGAGGTGTACTGGTTTTGCGCACCCACGGCGAATGTCATGTGCAAGTTGTAGCCCTGGCTTTGCTGGATGCTGCGCGATTCGTCCTCGCCGATCCCACCCGTCAGGTAGGTGATGCCGTTTTGCTGCTCTGGTTGCGCCCGCACCCCGGCGCTGTCAATTGCCTCATAACTGACGGCCTGCACTATCAGAGGAAATATCAGCAAGCCGAGCGCAGCAACAGGCACGATGAATGAATGGACGTGTTTCATGATGACAACTCCCGGGCTCATCAGAACCCATTCGTAACCTACTTTGGAGGTCATCGAGCCAGACGACGTTTCAGATTGATTGGCACTTGAGCCCACTGCAAAACGCACTAGCCGATTGTTGATCACCGATTGCCGGACTATGGTTGGCAGCTAGCCGCCGAGGTTCGAAGCCGATGAATGTGCAGGACGCCCCTACTCCGACTCCCTCCCAGATGGCCTTGCCGCTGACCGCCGCCGCCCTGCGCGCCGAGCCGTTCCAGGAATGCGCCGCCGATGGCTTCCCCCTTGGCGGCTTCACCTGGCGCCAGGGCGCTACGACCACCTCCCGCGCCGTGGTGATCATCAATGCCGCCACCTCGGTGCGCTGCCGGCATTACTCGCGCTTCGCCGACTACCTGTTCGCCAACGGCTTCGACGTCATCACCTACGACTACCGGGGCATCGGCGAGTCACGTCCGGCATCGATGAAGACCTTGCAGGCAAGCTGGTCGGATTGGGGCGCGCTGGACTTCGAGGCCATGCTCATGCGCGCCCAGCGTGAGTTTCCCGGCCAGCCGATCGATGTCGTTGGCCATAGCTTTGGCGGCTGCGCGGCGGGGCTGGCAAATTCCGGACACCTGATTCGCCGCCTGGTAACGGTCGGCGCGCAGTTCGCCTACTGGCGCGACTACACACCCGCCCAGCGCTGGCAGATGCTCGGCAAGTGGCATGTGCTGATGCCGCTGGTCACCCTGGTGTGCGGCTACTTCCCCGGTAAGCGCCTGGGCTGGTTGGAGGACACACCGGCCGGCGTGGTTCGCGACTGGGCCTTTTCCACCGCCCGCTACGAGCAGCGCCCCAGCGGCCGTCGACTGGCCACCAAGGGCGCAAGCCTGCCGTTCTCCGGGGTAACCGCAAACACCCTGGCCATCAGCCTCAGCGACGATCCCTACGGCACCGTGCCGGCTATCGAACGCCTGCTGGGTTACTTCAGCGGCAGCTCGAACACCCACTTGCGAATCGCCCCACAGGACATCGGCGAACAACAAGTCGGACATTTCGGCTTTTTTCGCAGCCCATACCAAGCCACACTATGGCCCATTGCATTGTCCTGGCTGCAACACGGCGAGCTGGCCCCCGATCACCCCGGACGGCGAGTACCGCGCAGTCGCTAGACCTGTACCCTCTCGACGAAATACGGAACGACGCCCATGGCATCCGCGAACAAGCAGCAAAAACGCGCCTCCCGCGCCAAAGCCAAGGCCAAGCAAAACCGCACCCAGCGCGCAGCGCCGCAAGTGGAGCTGGACCCGAACGATGACCGCATCGACTTCGAGTCAGTCGACCTGACCGAGCTGTTCAAAAAGATGATCGACGCCGAAAAAACCAGCCAGCAGGCCATGTGCCAAGCCTTCCTCGAAGACCCGCTGCTGGAGCTGGTGTTCGAGCAGGAAGGCGAAGAAGGCGCGATGGACTTCATCCTCGCGGCCCTGATCGAATATCGCCAATGGTCCACCGAGACCGACGAAGCCGGCGCCCTGGCGTGGATCGAATCCCCGGCATTCCAGGCCGACTACGTGGCGGCCTCCGACGCTATCGCGGCCAACTCTCAACACACAGCGAACTGACATTACATGGCATCCCCGAACAAGCAGCAAAAACGCGCCAAACGCGCCAAGGCCAAAGCCAAGCAAATCCGCATGGTCGGCCGCAAGCCGCTGGCGCTGGACGACGACACCGGCCACCTGGCCGAACCGATCCCCGAATACACCTTGGCCATGTTCAGCAAGATGCATGCAGCCGAAGCCACCAGCCGCGACGAAATGCTGTTGATCCTGCTGAACGACCTCAGCGGCATCATCAATGAACGTCCAGAATTGCTGGACCTGGAAAATGCAGAGAACGAATCGATGGCTGCCACCCACCTGGCTGCCGACATGTTGATCGACTACCGCATGTGGGCCGACGGCATGGACCGCGAGACCGCCCAGGCCTGGTTGACCGAGCCACAATTCATCAGCGATTTCGGCAAAGCCCTGGACAGCTACCGTGCGTCCCTGGAAGCGCCAGAAGACAAGGCTGAATAACCAGGTCAGCAGTGATGATCGACCCGTGGCCTGGCCGCCACGGGCCGGCAAATTATTTCAAGGCATGACGCAGTTATCGCCCCGCCGCACCAAAATCCTCGTGCACAATAATTGTGCAGATCTAGACCGAATGTCCGCTCAAGCCTTCCAACCCCCGGCCAAAGCTGGCACCATCGCGCCTTTTTTTACGCTCCCCCCACGCACACATGGCATCAGGCAGATGCTCGGTTGTTGATGGCGCGACAGTCTGCTGCGTCGATGCGACACCTGCTCACCACATCCCGTGTACGCCCCGTGGGGCTGTTGGCCGCCATTCCATCGCTATGCTAGCTTGGCGCCTCGCCAGGAAGGCTGCCCAACAGCACAAGCACCAATGAACACAATGAGGACCGCACATGGCCGAGGCCACGCCCGCGCTTGAAATCCGCAACCTGCACAAACGCTACGGACAGCTCGAGGTGCTCAAGGGTGTCTCGCTGACCGCACGCGACGGCGATGTGATCTCGATCCTGGGTTCCTCCGGCTCCGGCAAATCGACGTTCCTGCGTTGCATCAACCTGCTGGAAAACCCCAACCAGGGGCAGATCCTGGTGGCCGGCGAAGAGCTCAAGCTCAAGGCCGCGAAAAACGGCGAACTGGTGGCCGCCGATGGCAAACAGATCAATCGCCTGCGCAGCGAAATCGGTTTTGTGTTTCAAAATTTCAATTTGTGGCCGCACATGAGCGTGCTCGATAACATCATCGAGGCGCCGCGCCGGGTGCTGGGGCAGAGCAAGGCCGAGGCCACCGAAGTCGCCGAAGCCCTGCTGGCCAAGGTTGGCATCAGCGACAAGCGCCATGCCTATCCCGCACAACTGTCCGGCGGTCAGCAGCAACGCGCAGCCATTGCCCGCACCCTGGCGATGCAGCCGAAAGTGATTCTGTTCGACGAGCCGACTTCCGCACTTGACCCGGAAATGGTTCAGGAAGTACTTAATGTGATCCGCGCCCTGGCCGAAGAAGGCCGCACCATGCTGCTGGTCACCCATGAAATGGGCTTTGCCCGCCAGGTTTCCAGTGAAGTGGTGTTCCTGCACCAGGGCCTGGTCGAAGAGCAAGGATCGCCACAGCAGGTGTTTGAAAACCCGCTTTCGGCGCGCTGCAAACAATTCATGTCCAGCAACCGCTAACGGAGCTACCCGCATGCAGACCTACAAGAAATTCATCCTGGCCGCGGCCGCCACTCTGGTGTTCTCGGCCAACGCCATGGCCGCGGAAAAACTGCGGATGGGTATCGAGGCGGCCTACCCGCCATTCAACAACAAGGATGCCAGCGGCCAGGTCGTCGGCTTCGACAAAGACATCGGCGACGCCCTGTGCGCCAAGATGAAGGTCGAGTGCGAAGTCGTCACGTCCGACTGGGACGGCATCATCCCGGCCCTCAACGCCAAGAAGTTCGACTTCCTGGTGTCCTCGCTGTCGATCACCGACGAACGCAAGCAGGCGGTTGATTTCACCGACCCCTACTACTCGAACAAACTGCAATTCATCGCGCCGAAAAACGTCGATTTCAAGACCGACAAGGACTCCCTCAAGGGCAAGGCCATCGGCACCCAGCGCGCCACCCTGGCTGGCACCTGGCTGGAAGACACCTACGGTGACGAGATCAAGGTCAGCCTGTACGACACCCAGGAAAACGCCTACCTGGACCTGACTTCCGGTCGCGTTGACGCGATCCTGGCCGACAAGTACGCCAACTACGACTGGCTGAAAAGCGACGCTGGCAAGAACTACGAGTTCAAGGGCGACCCTGTAATGGAAAGCGACAAGATCGGCATCGCCGTGCGCAAGGGTGACAACGATCTGCGTAACAAGCTCAACAGCGCGCTGAAAGAAATCGTCGCTGATGGCACCTACAAGAAGATCAACGACAAGTACTTCCCGTTCAGCATCTACTGATCCTGACGTGCCTGACCGGCGCAGCCCCTGGCTGCGCCGGTCTTTTGCAAAGCCTGCTGCAACCTGAATAGACCTCCATGATTATCGATCTCCAAGGATTCGGCCCGGCGCTCGCCGCTGGCGCGCTGATGACCGTCAAACTGGCTCTCACGGCACTCTGCCTGGGGCTGGTGCTCGGCCTGCTCGGCGCCTTGGCCAAGACTTCTCCGTACAAGTCACTGCAGTGGCTTGGCGGCACCTACTCGACCCTGGTTCGCGGCATTCCCGAACTGCTGTGGGTCCTGCTGATCTACTTCGGCACCGTCAACCTGATGCGCGCCATCGGCGAGTTCTTCGGCACCCCCGACCTGGCCCTCAACGCCTTCGCCGCCGGCGTCATCGCCCTCGGCCTGTGCTTCGGCGCCTATGCCACGGAAGTGTTCCGTGGGGCGATCCTGGCCATCCCCAAAGGCCACCGCGAAGCCGGTGTGGCCCTCGGCCTGTCGAAATGGCGAATCTTCACCAAGCTGATCTTGCCGCAGATGTGGCGCATCGCCCTGCCGGGGCTGGGCAACCTGTTCATGATCCTGATGAAGGACACTGCACTGGTGTCGGTCATCGGTCTTGAAGAAATCATGCGCCACGCGCAGAACGGCGTGACCATGACCAAGCAGCCCTTCACCTTCTACATGGTCGCCGCCTTCATGTACCTGGGCCTGACCGTCATTGCCATGACCGGCATGCACCTGCTGGAAAAACGCGCCGCTCGCGGCTTCGCCCGGAGCACCCAATGAACTGGGAAGTGATCATCAAGTGGCTGCCGAAACTGGCCCAGGGCGCCACCCTGACCCTGGAGCTGGTGGCCATCGCCGTCATCCTCGGCCTGCTGCTGGCCATTCCGCTGGGCATCGCCCGCTCGTCCAAGCTCTGGTACGTGCGCGCCCTGCCCTACGCCTACATCTTTTTCTTCCGCGGCACGCCGCTGCTGGTGCAGTTGTTCCTGGTCTACTACGGCCTGGCGCAGTTCGATGCAGTGCGCAACAGCGCGATGTGGCCGTACCTGCGCGATCCGTTCTGGTGCGCCACCGCCACCATGACCCTGCACACCGCCGCCTACATCGCCGAGATCCTGCGTGGCGCGATCCAGGCCATCCCGCCGGGTGAAATCGAAGCCGCCCGGGCACTCGGCATGTCGCGACCGAAGGCGCTGTTCTACATCATCCTGCCGCGTGCCGCGCGGATCGGCCTGCCGGCCTACAGCAACGAAGTGATCCTGATGCTCAAGGCCAGCGCCCTGGCCAGCACCGTGACCTTGCTGGAACTGACCGGCATGGCCCGCACCATCATTGCCCGGACCTACCTGCCGGTGGAGATCTTCTTCGCCGCCGGAATGTTCTACCTGCTGATGGCCTACATCCTGGTGCGCGGCTTCAAGCTGCTGGAGCGCTGGTTGCGCGTCGATGCCTGCCAGGGACGCTGACACTCCGGTGCTGACGGGCGAGCACCTGCTCGCCCGCTTCAACGCCCTCGACACCTTCCTTTGCGAGCACCAGGCACTCTGGCGCCCGCGTCCGTTTACCCAGCGCCAACTGCCCTGGGAAACTGCGCACCCTCGGCTGGCCGCTTGGCTGCGCCAACGCACGCTGGAAGACGCAGAAAACAGTCACAACCACCCTGAACAACTCGATGCACCGGCGCCCTTTCCAGCATTGGCGGCCGAAGCCACGACTCTTGGCGCCGTCGGTGAACTTCCGATTCAAGCCATCACGCCCGCCGCTCATCGCCTGAACGTCGACGTGCCGGGGCGCAAGTGGCAGCAAATCGAAGCCTTCGCCGCCTGCCTGCGATTCACCGACACCCCCCGACACTGGCTCGACTGGTGTTCCGGCAAGGGTCATCTGGGCCGCCGCCTGCTGCAAGCCGATCAGCAACTGACCTGCCTGGAATACGACCCGGCGCTGGTCAGTAGCGGCCAGGCACTGAGCCAGCACCACCATCTGCCGGCCTTGCACCGCCAGCAGGACGTGCTGGCAGACGATGCCGCCCAGCACCTGGGCGCCGACCTGACCCCGGTCGCTCTGCACGCCTGCGGCGACCTGCATGTGCGCCTGCTGCAATTGGCCAGCGCTGCCGGCTGCCGACAACTGGCGGTCGCTCCCTGCTGCTATAACCGCATTCATGCCAGCCACTATCAGGCGCTGTCCGTTGCCGGGCAGAACTCCACATTGCGCCTGTCACTCGATGATCTGGCCCTGCCCCTCAGCGAAACCGTGACGGCCGGCGCCCGGGTCCGCCGCCAGCGCGACAGCTCCATGGCCCGGCGCCTGGGATTCGACCTGCTGCAACGGCAACTGCGCGGCCGTGACGACTACCTGCCAACCCCGTCGCTGCCCAGCGCCTGGCTGGAAAAACCATTCGCCGACTACTGCCGCGACCTGGCCGCACTGAAAAACTTATCCACAGTCGGCGCGCAGGACTGGCCGGCACTGGAGGCCGCGGGCTGGCAACGTTTGGCCGAGGTGCGCAACCTCGAACTGCTGCGCGGGTTGTTTCGCCGCCCCCTCGAACTCTGGCTACTGCTCGACCGGGCTTTATTCCTTGAATCCCAAGGCTACGTCGTTCGTCTCGGCACCTTCTGCAAAGCCACCCTGACACCGCGCAATTTGCTGTTACTGGCGGAACGTCACTGAGCCCATCCAGCCTGTGGATAACTCTGTTGATGAATTTTCCAAAAACCCTTGGATCCAAGGGCCATGTAATAAAAGTGCAACTGTATAATTTTTGTTCAAACGAAAAAACAAACCGAATAACAGCCAGTTGCGCATTGATGAGAATCAAGGCTGGAACACTTGAGGCGCAGCGCTGAAACAACTGCCGATTGTGCATAAGCATTAAAACCAAAGGACATAAACGCCGAATTCCGGACCTCACGCACCAGCATTTGCGCCGGTCGAAAGCTGTTGCTATACAAAGCGCTCGGGCGCCAAGCGTGTGCCCTGTGACCGACAGGAACCGCCCGTGACGTTCATTTCCTACGCACAGAATTTCGAAGACATTCGCCTATGGCGCGTACTCAAATACTTCGAAAACGGTTTTTACATTGACGTTGGCGCCAACGACCCCAGCGCCGATTCCGTGACCAAAGCGTTCTACGAGCGCGGCTGGAACGGTATTAACATTGAGCCGGTGCAGGCCTATCACGACGCCCTGTGCGCAGAGCGGCCCCGGGACATCAACCTGCAATGCGTGGCCGGCGAAAACGCGGCCGATGTGACCTTCTACGCCATCGCCGACACCGGCCTGTCCACCGTCGAACCTGCTGTCGCCCAGCAACATCAGGATGCCGGCATGGACGTACGCAGCCACACCGTCACCTCGCGCACCCTGACCTCGATCTGCGAAGAACACGTCAAGGGCCCGATCCACTTCCTCAAGATCGACGTCGAAGGCCACGAAGAAACCGTCCTGCGCGGCATGGACTTCAGCCGCTGGCGCCCATTGATCATCCTGATCGAAACCCCGTGGTCCCGCGACCAGACCTGGGAACACCTGCTGACCGACGCCGGCTATCAACCCGTCCTGTTCGACGGCCTCAACACCTTCTACCTGGCCGAAGAACACCTGCAGTTCAAAGGCGCTTTCGAACTCGCCCCGTGCAACCTCGACGAGTTCCAGTTCTGCTACGGCCACAAATTCAGCCACCCCATCGCCGACCTGGAAAACGCCCTGCACACCCAACGCCAACGCGCCGAAACTGCCGAAGCCGAACTCCACGCCCTGCGCAACAGCCGCACCTGGCGCACCCTGGAAAAGCTCAAGAAAGTCCTGCGCCGAGCCTGACCCAAAGCCCCACGCAAAAATAGTCAGAATTCAGGGGTTTACAGACGCCAAGCAATCGCTATAATCGTCGCCCAACACGCCGGTATAGCTCAGTTGGTAGAGCAACTGACTTGTAATCAGTAGGTCCCGGGTTCGACTCCTGGTGCCGGCACCACATTAGGCTCCATTGCATTCCACCGAATGCTCTGGAAGCCCCGAAAACCCGCCCTTTGGCGGGTTTTTTCGTTCCAGGACCCTCTGTCGGGATCCAACAAAATCCCCCATCGCCGGGGGTATTTTTAGGGTACAGCGTCTTGCCTGCATGGAGAACGTACCCTTATGCCACGTCTAGCCGTTCCTCTCAGCGACCTCAAATGCCGTACGGCGAAACCTCGCGAACGTGCCTACAAGCTATTCGACGGTGGCGGCATGTACCTCTTCGTGAAACCCAACGGCGTGAAAACGTGGCGATTGCGCTACTTCAAGCCCAGCGGCAAGGAAGGCACGCTGACCATCGGCAACTACCCCATCATCTCGCTGGCCGTCGCGAGGACCAAGCGCGATGAAGCCAAGGCCCTGTTGATCGACAACATCGACCCGATGGAAGAGAAGAAGAAAGCGAAGCTAGCGGCTCAACGAGCTTCCCTGCTTTTTGAAACCGTCGCCCTGGAGTGGCACGCCGAAATGTCGCGGCGCTGGACGGAGGGACACGCCAAGACCGTCATGAGCCGGTTGCGCACCCACGTCTTCCCCCTGATCGGCCAACGCCCCATCGCTGAGCTTGATACCCATGATCTGCTTGAGATCACTCTGCGCATCAAAGAGCGCGGCACCATGGACGTTGCTCTGCGCGTGCAAAATTATCTCTCCACGATCATGCGGGGCGCGAAGCGGGCAAGGCAGATCAGCCAGAATCCGGCGCTCGATCTGGCAGGGTCGATTCATGCCCCGCGTACAGTGCACCGCCCTGCACTCTCACTCAACCGCCTCCCCGAACTACTGAACCGGATCGACAACTACAACGGCCGTGAGCTAACCAAGCTGGCTGTACTGCTGACACTGCACGTGTTCGTGCGCTCCAGCGAGCTGCGCTTTGCGCGCTGGGATGAGTTCGACCTGCAAAGGGCAATGTGGGAGATCCCGGACACCCGTAAGCCAATCGACGGCGTCCGCAATTCCACTCGTGGGACAAAGATGAGCGGTGACATACAGATAGTGCCGCTCTCTCCCCAAGTCATCGCGATCCTTGAACGGCTACGCGGCTTGAGTCGCTTTTCCGAACTAGTGTTGCCCGGCGACCACAAGTACTGGAAGCCGATGTCAGAGAACACGGTTAACCAGGTGCTGCGCAACGTTGGCTACGACACATCCAAGGAGGTATGCGGGCATGGATTCAGGACCATGGCCTGTAGCGCCTTGCTGGAGTCAGGGCTGTGGACGGACGCGGCGATTGAGCGGCAGATGAGCCACAAGGAACGCAATCGCGTGCGCGCCGCCTATATCCATAAGGCTGAATTTCTGGAGCAACGTCGGCTGATCATGGCGTGGTGGAGTAATTACATCGATGCCAACAGATCAGGGCATGTGACTCCGCATGAGTTCGCCCATCCAGTTGGTGACAACATCACACCCTTGCCCAGTGGGCGTGGCACATTCAATCGTCGGTGAACCCTCCAGAACGCCATTAGCCGCTCTTTAATTCGGGTCCATCCAAACAGGGCTGCAAAGCCGCCCTGTTTGGATGGACCTCGCTTTGCAAAGCTAAAAGCCGACACGAATCCTTTGGATACCACTGATTTCCACCGGTGGATAATTTCATGCACAAGCCCAGAGGCCCCGTAAAATTTGGCTTTGACCAAATTTATCCACAGGCGTAGAACTGAGGGTGCAAACGCTGTCTTGGACAGCACCCAGGTGACCCGAGCCTTCAAGGTCACGCCGCTCATCCGGTGGTTCTCCCCCCAAAATGGCGATTCGCGTCCGGCAGCTCGCCCGGTCACCTCCCCGGTGATGGATGCCTACTTCAGATCATGGCCATCGTGCGCCAGACGACCCTTCCTAATTCGCTACCCTGCAGCAACCTATCCGCTTGGCCGAATCTTGCGCCAACCTGCACCCGTCTCTTTCTCCTGGAAAGAGACGGGCGCTTCTAACACTGCTGCAGCCCCGATCGCATAGGGCTTTGCGGCAACTCCCCTCGTGACAATCGGCGTGACAAACGCGATGTCACCGGCAACAGCGATGCAGATGATGGTGCCGCAGACCAAGGAATGGACTGCACCTGACTGACAGTCAGGCATGCCCCGGTCATCGCATTGCTGCTTTCACCCGGCTCAGGATCTCGCGGCACTGGTCTCGTCAGCCAATGCAGTCTCCACCCGCCCACCGGTAACGGTGCTCAGGAGGCCAGATCATGAGATGCCCTGGCTCCCGGTCGTAAGGAGCCGCCAGTCCGGCGTTAGAGGACATCCCCACAGGTCGCAGGGGCCTTGATCCCTGATAACACTCAGCATTCTTGGCGGGATGACGTGGGGCGAGGACTGGAGAACGGAAGATGAGGTGACTGACATGGCATTGGTGGGTAGGCGCGATGGCCGTAATTCTGGTTACGACGGGCAATTGAGCTGCGCAGGACCGCGGCGCTGAAAGACATGTTCGACGGCGGTCATCACGACTTCCATAGGGAAGCTAGGTTTTTTAGCGCGGAGCTTTCTCGAATAGCGGCCCAGGCATCCGGCTGACATCTCAAAAAAAGAAAAATCGGATACGTGTCCAAGCCTTCCGGGCGATGGCCCTTTGCCTTATATTCCGTCTCGGCCCGCTTGGGCCACACATGTCTCGCGCAGGAGTTCCAGCGCGGGCAAACCCAATCAGCAAGGGAAGTAACCCATGCGTACTCAAATCCCCCGACTCATTTTCTATCTGGAGAAACACAACGGTGATCATCGATGTTAACGAAAAAGAAGTAGAACTGGCCCTGGAACGCGCCCCGCGCACGCGCCTGAGCCTCGCTGTACACACCGCACTTTACCGGGTCCAGTCGTCGAAACACGACGCCAACCCCATCAACTATCGGCTTAACGCGGGTGGTCGCTTTCAGCACCCGGAAGAGCTGGTACCTGTTGCTTATTACGGCCTTAGCCAAGAGGCAGCGATCGCAGAATCGATCCAGCCCAATTATGGCGAGCCGGAACGGAAGGTGGTGAAATACTCGACGCTTTGCAAAACGTCCTTGCACACCCTGCGGACGGATCGGGTATTGCACTTGGTGGATGCAGCGGAATTAGTAACGCTGTTCGGTTTCATGCCCTACGAGCTTATGCTGCCGAAAGGCGACAAGCTGCAGGGTTACCAGCTTCCACGGTTGCTGACGAAGGTAGTCTCGGCATTGGGGTACGATGGCATCATGTACAACTCCGCCATGTACTGCCCAGCTGGCAGCCAGAACGGTCGGAACGTGGCACTCTTCGGAGGGCGGGACAAGCAACTCTCGCCAGTCAGCTATCACACGCTGCTGGAGTATGTGCTGCCTACCAAAGAAACCGTTCTCGAATTCCTCGATAGTCGGGGCGTGATCGTAGAGGCAGGGTGATCCATGACCGGACCTTTCGTGAGAGAGGTCCGGTTTTAAAGGCCCGTTTCGATCTCTGAATCCCAATCGTTTTTAAGCAACGCATCTGCAGCAGGATCCTCAAGCAGCGTAAAGCGCCTGACGACGTCACTGGATTCCCCAGCGCTTGAACAATCGACATCGTCGACCAAATGCTGAACCAGCATGTTCATGGCCTCAATATCTTGCGGATCTACCCCCAGCTCGGAAATCAGACGTGGGATCGCAGGGAGCACCTTATTTTTTCTGAACTGGAACGCTGGATAATGCTTTCGTCCATTGTTGGTGTAGGCAACGATTCGTCCAGCCTTCACCCACTGACTAAGCGTCTCCCGACTGATGCCCAGCAGCTCGATGGCTTGGCTGCTCTTGAGCAGGTCACATCTACCCTGGACGCGTTCAAATGCCTTGACTCTCATCCGAGCCATAACCAGCTGATTTCGAGTTTCGATGCTTAGAGGTTCTTCCTTGCCCGCTTTAGCTACCTCGATAAGGCCATCCGGATGAGCAAGAACGAGGGCCTTTTCCAACGCCGGCATTGGGACTCTATTCAGGAACACCCGGTAGCGCCGGACAAGCTCCTCCACAAGAGTCTCTCGGGAAATTTCGGTAGTGTTAGCGGACATGGAACCTCCTAACGGGTTCAGACGACGGGTAACCTTCGGACATCAATATGAAGGCAGCTTAACAAAACGTCAAGATGTCAGACTGTCAGTTCGTCAGGTTTTCCTTGTCGAAATTGCGTTCAAGAGTGGGAACAAGACGGAGCGCATAGGTGAAAATTTTGTCAAGACGGGCCAATATCCGTGAGGATTTGCTCTCGTCCTCGGCCCTAGGAACGCTATGACCAACTCGACCAATCGACCGATAGAGAAACGACCATCTCAGCGCCAAGGGGTGCGCAAGGGCCGAAAGATCGACTTGCCATTCATCAAGGAATGGCTTGCAGCCGAAGTCCAGGGGGGCCGGGGATTCATCCATAATTGGCGTATGATTGAGGAGGCTTGCGCCGAAGGACAAATGTTGGTCTGGGTTGATCAGCAAGGTCCGGTCGGCTTCCTCACCCATGGGATATCGCCAAGCTCCATTCTACAGGTCAAGACCGATCGGAAGCGGCGTGGGATAGGCCGTGCATTAGTCGAGCGGGCGATCAGGGCCGAAGAAGCCCGTGATAATGCCGTCCTGGTTGTCCAATGCGAACCGACAACCTCGATTGAATTCTGGAAAAGCATGGGCTTTGAAACACAGCGGAATAACCCGCATGATCGAATTGTGTATATGCAACGGCTTTCGACCAAGCGCCATTCACAAGTCACCGGGGATGAGATGGTCTTGATTACAATCCAGGTATTCGCTGAGTCTGTCCTCTACAACGAGGGCGCACCGCACACAGCCATCCCTGACCGCGTCTATCATGTGCATGGACGATACGATGATAAAACGCACGACATCGCGCTGGTCCACCGCGTTTCCATCAGCCATGAGCCAGCTTTAAAAGATCCGGTCATCGAAATAAACATGGGCAGTTTTGAGATCATGCCCAGGATGAAGGCCAAGCGAGAAGCGGCCAGAGCGGCGGGGGTTGTCGAGACTGACTATGGTTGGTACATCGACGTGATCAAGAGAAGCGCAGAGCCAAAGACGTAGAACACCCCATCGGGGGAGGGAAGCGGGGCGTCTGCACACACCCTGAATGGTTCCTTATTTCGTAGTCGGTTCCGAACGCCTATTTTCTGCCTTTTTCTGCCGTTTCTCAGCCAGCATTTTTAGCGGGTGGTCGCAGCTCCCACTAAAGCCCCTTCAAGATCTCATATCGACAGCAGCAGACATCCGCTCGCAGTGCATCAATCAAAAGAGCCCAAAAAATTCCCGATTCGATTCCACGGAAAGCCATAACTAGCTGATTTATTTATAGATACCTTTTGAGGTACGTCAAAAAATCCACCAAATTCCAGCCCCGCGAAAACCGGGCCCTAACGGCCAGCAACCGTCCGTCTGGTGCCGCACCATACAAGGTTCCAGAGAAGGCTTTCAAAATCTCTGAAACCCCCGAAAAACCCGCCTTCTGGCGGGTTTTTTCGTTTTGGCGTTCCGTCGGTTTCCGCCAAAATCTTATGGATACCATCCGTTTTTAAGGATAAAGCCAAGGGTAAGGTCATTCGATAACGGGAGGATGAAGATGAAGCGGATCATTGATTGAATCCACCTGTCTATCTGCTAACCGACAGATCGCCAGCCTCAGTTCGAGCCCGAGAAGCGCCGTCCACAATAGACTGCTCCCAACGCCCTCAAACCTTCTCCAAAGCAGCTTCCTTCAACGGCTCCAACCTAACCCCCACCACACTCCCCAACACTATCACTCCCCCCACAACCACCATCATCGAAGGCCGCTCCGCCAGCACCACCGAAGCCAGCCCCATAGCCGTCGGCGGTATCAAGTACAGCGCCATCGACGCCCGGCTGACCACGCTGTGTTTGAGCACATAGGCCCAGGCCAGGTACGCCAGGGCGCTGGGGAAGATGCCGAGGGTGAGGACGGCGAGGTTAACCGGGATGGGGGTATTTTGCGCCTGGTGCCACAGGCCTGGCGCGTAGACCAGCAGCAACGCGGTGCCGGACCAGATGGTGTAGCAGACCATGGTCAGTGGGTCGTAGCGGTGGCAGTGGTGTTTCTGCAGGGCGAAGTACAGGCTCCAGGACAGCGCGGCCAGCAGGATCAGCAAACCGTGGGCGTCCAGTTGGCCGATGCCTCGATCGCCACTGATGACCACTGCGGCGCCGAACAGGCCGCAGAGCAGGCAGAGCCATTGCCAGGTGTTGACCCGATCCTTGAACACGAAGTGCGCCAGCAGTGTGCTGAACAGCGGTGTCGATTGCGCCAGGACACTGGCGGCGCCGGCGCTGACGTTACGTTGGCCGAAGTTGAGCGCGATGTGGTGCAGGCTGACGGCGAAGAAACCGAGCAGCATCAGCAGTGGTAGATCCTTCAAGCGCGGCAGGGAAATACCCATCACGGCGGCAACAACTGCCATGAATACCGAGGCGATGATGAATCGCATCAAAGCCAACTGGCCCGGCTCGTAGCCTTGCAATCCGATGCGGATGCCGATCGGCGAATAGGCCCAGCACAGGATGACAAAGACCGTTGCCATGCTGATTTTCAGACCGGGTTTGATGGTGAACAAACTGCACTGCATGACAACTCCCCTGATATGTAAAACCCACAGGAAGTATCAAAACCCTCATGCATCACTACAAGTGACTTAAACTGCTACGAGAATTCACTTTGGGTGATCCATGGAACTGTCCCAACTGCGCATGTTCAAGACGGTGGCCGATATCGGCAGCATTGCTCGCGCCGCCGAGTTGCTGCACTGCGTGCCGTCGAATGTCACGGCACGCATCAAGTCTCTCGAGCGCGAACTCGGCACCGCGTTGTTTTTCCGTGATGGCCGAGGGCTGCGGATTACGCCCGCTGGAGAGGTATTCCTTGATTACGCTTCGCGCATTCTCAATCTGGCGGTGGAAGCGCAGCGTGCTGTATCCCCGACCCACGAGCCGAGCGGTCCGCTGCGCATTGGCGCGATTGAGTCCAGTGCATCAGGGCGCCTGCCGCCCTTGCTGGCCAAATACCACGCGCTCTATCCGAAGGTGTCGCTGGAGCTGAGTACCGGGACCTGGTCGCAGTTGCTCGACGATGTTCAGCATCACCGGCTGGATGGCGCGATAGTGGCTGTCGACGTGGAGCGCCCCGGGCTCAAGCGCACGCTGATGTATCGCGAGGACTTGATCCTGATCGCCGCCCAATCCCATGGACCTTTGCAAACCGCCGCGGATCTGCATGGCAAGGACCTGTTCATGTGGCCCCCGGGTTGCCCCTACCGCCTGGCGCTGGAGCAGTGGTTGTTGCGCCATGAGCTGACGCAGAAGATCGTCAGCATCGCCAGCTACGGGACCATCGTCGGCTGTGTCAGCGCCGGGGCCGGTGTCGCCCTGGTACCACGTGGGATCTACGAACAGTACCGCGACAACGCAGGCTGGCTGGGCTACGAGTTCGACGACCTGACATGCATCGACAACCTGTTCTATTCCCATGCACACGCGGCACGCCATCCGGCGCGGGAGGCCTTTGTGGCATTGCTGCAGGCTGAGTTCGAAACGCCCTGATGAGTCAACAACTGAGGATTGGCGGCACTCACCGAGGGTAGCGCCGCCCCTTGCATAAAATCCCTGCCATCACGACAATGCGAGCGATTACCATTTACGCATTGGTGGCTCCCCCATGTCGGCGCTCGATCATTCAGCCCTGCAGCAGTTGTACAGCGACCACAACAGTTGGCTCAAAGGCTGGTTGCGCGTGCGCTTGGGAAATGCGGCGGATGCTTCGGATCTGGCCCAGGACACCTTTATTCGGGTCATGACCGCGCGCAATGCCGCGCCGATCCGCGAGCCACGGGGTTACCTGAGTGCGATTGCGCGCTCGCTGTTGATCGACAGATCGCGCCGCCGCACCATCGAACAAGCCTATCTGTACGCGTTGGCACAACGGCCCGAGCCGGTGGAGGTTTCACCGGAAGTCAGGCTGTCGATCATCGAGATGCTGGTGATGATCGATAGCCTACTCGATGAATTAGGCAGCAGGACCCGGGAGATTTTCCTCGCCGTCCAGCTCGAAGGCTTGAGTTATGTGGCTGCCGCCGAGCGTTTCGGGGTGTCGGTCACCACCGTGAAGAATCATTTGATCCGCGCCATGACCCGCTGCCTGCTGCTGGTCGAGCCCTGATGCCCGCCTCCCCGGATTTCAAGACACTGGAAGCCGCCGCCAGTTGGTACGTGCAACTCAACGATGGCACGTCCAACGAGGCTCGCACCCTGGCCTGGCAGACCTGGCTGCACGCGAGCCCGGCACACGCGGCGGCCTGGGCAAGGGTCGAGGCGCTGCAACATCAGTTCGCCCGGGTGCCTCGCCAGGCCGCCCTGTCCAGCCTGGGCGCCGCGCAGGCGCAACGCCGCGAGGTGCTGAAAATTCTCGGCCTGTTGCTGGCCGTGGGTGGCAGTGGTTGGCTGGCCGTGGAGCAGGTGCCCTACCGCGCGATGCTCGCCGATCAACGCACCGGCAGGCGGGAGCGGCGCTCGATGCACCTGGAAGACGGCTCGCAACTGCAACTGAATGTCGACACCGCGTTGGATATTCGCTTCGACGCCACCCAGCGGCTGATTCAGTTGCAGCAGGGCGAAATTCTGCTGCAGACCGCCAAGGATCCCGCTCAGCGCCCTTTCATCGTGCAAACCGCCGAAGGCAGCGTACGAGCGCTTGGCACCCGATTCAGCGTCAGACAACTGCCCGGGCACACCAGGGTCGGTGTGCTGCAGGATGCCGTTGAGGTCTGCCCGAGTCGACAGGTCGAGCAGCGTTTGCGCCTTGGAGCCGGGCAGCAGGTCGATTTCGATCGCGACGCAGTGGCGAGGATTCAACCCCTACCCTCCGGCTCGACGGCTTGGGTTAAGGGCATGCTGAGCGTGAACGACTGGCGCCTGGGCGACTTTGCCGAGGAACTGGAACGTTATCGCCCGGGCGTACTGCGCTGTGCCGCGGCGGTCCGAGACTTGCGCATTTCCGGGACGTTTCGCCTCGATGACACCGAAACGGTGCTGGAGAACCTGAGTAAATCCCTGCCGGTGAAGGTGAATTTTCTGACCCGCTTCTGGGCCAGTATCGAACCGGCATGAGCCTATTTGCAGTTTTTTCAGCGGCAACCTTGCTGATTTCGATTCTCATCCGTCAATGACACAAGCCGCGATCACAGCGACTTTCTGCCAGCACAACGGAAGGATCACCTAATGCCCCCGCTTTCCCTCAACGCCAGGATTTCGATGACGCGCGCCGTGCGTCTGGCAATCGTTGGCCTGACCCTTGCCAGCCTGACAGGCCTGGCGCTCGTACCCAGCCCTGCCTTGGCGCAAAACCAGACCGCGTACCAGATCACCGCCGGTCCGCTGGGCAGTGCATTAACGCAGTTCGCGCTACAGGCGGGGGTCACGCTGTCGTTCGACACCGAGCAGGCCCGCCACCTGAACACCGACGGGCTCAGCGGCTCGTATGACACCGAAGAGGGCCTGGCGCGCTTGCTGGCCCACAGCGGGCTGCACGCCGAACGCCAGAGCAATGGCGGTTACGTGCTGGTGGCGAACAACAGCGAGGCCGCGCTGGAGCTGGGGTCCACCGAGGTCGTCGCCAACCAGTTGGGGACCGTAACCGAAGGCACCGGCTCTTACACCCCGGGCACCATCGCCACCGCGACGCGCCTGGTGCTGACGCCACGGGAAACCCCGCAATCGATTTCCGTAGTGACCCGCCAGGTCATGGATGACTTCAGTCTCACCGCCATCGATGACGTGATGCGCCATACGCCGGGCATCACCGTGTCGACCTACGACACGGAACGGACCAACTACTATTCCCGTGGTTTTTCCATCGTCAACTTTCAGTACGATGGCATCCCGACTCTTCGCGACGCCCAGTACTCGGCCGGCCAGACCCTGACCGACATGGCCCTGTACGACCGCGTCGAAGTGCTCAAGGGCGCCACCGGCCTGCTCACCGGCGCCGGCGGCCCGGGTGGCACCATCAACCTGATTCGCAAGAAACCGACGTCCGACTTTCACGGCAGTCTCGAACTGGGTGCCGGCTCCTGGGATAACTACCGCACGCAAGTTGATGTCAGCGGCCCGCTGACCGAAACCGGCAACGTACGCGGCCGGGCCGTGGCGGCCTATCAGGATAAAAAGTCGTTCCTCGATCACTACTCGCGCAAGACCGATGTTTACTACGGCATTCTTGAAGTCGACCTGACGCCCGACACCCTGCTGACCCTCGGTGCCGACTATCAGGACAGCGATCCACAAGGTTCCAGCTGGACCGGTACCCGCACCATCTTCGACCCGGCCGGCAACAAACTGGACCTGCCCCGCGCCTTCAACAATGGGCCAAAATGGAGCAGTTGGGAGCAATACAGCCGCACCCTGTTCACGACGCTGGAGCACAGCTTCGACAACGGCTGGGTCACCAAGGGCCAGTACAACCATCAGATCAACGGCTACGACGCGCCCTTGGGTTTCATCTCCCAGGACAGCATGACCGCCAGCTCGATCTTCGCCCGCAAATACACGGGCGAGACCACCAGCGACAGCCTGGACGTCTACGCGTCCGGCCCGTTCGAGTGGCTGGGCCGGGAGCATGAAATGGTGATCGGCCAGTCGTTGTCGATTTCCAAGTGGAAAGCCAAGGACTACTCCAACGCCACCTACTTCGACAATTCCTACGACTTCTACCAATGGCGCGGCGAAGCCATTGAACCCCTGTGGAATCAGCCGACCAGGATCAGTAACGAGACCACTCGCCAGACCGGTACTTACATCACCGGACGCTTCAGCCTGATGGATGAGCTGCACCTGATGCTCGGCTCGCGAATCGCCAATTACCAGGTCACCGGTACCAGCGACACCCAGGAAAGCGGCAAGGTGGTGCCCTATGCCGGCCTGACGTACGACCTCAACGACAACTTCACGGCCTACACCAGTTACACCGAAATCTTCCAGCCGCAAACCCAATACCGCGACCGCACCAACAAGATGCTCGAACCCAACGAAGGCAAGAACTACGAAGTGGGCATCAAGGGTGAGTTCTTCGACGGCCGCCTGAACTCCAGCCTCGCCTATTTCGAAGTGCACGAAGAAAACCGTCCGATCGCCGACACCGTTTTCAACTCAACCCCCGGCGCGGATTACTCCTACATCGGCACCCGGACCAAGACCAAAGGCTACGAGGCGGAAGTTTCCGGAGAGCTCAGCCCAGGCTGGCAGTTGCAGGCCGGCTACACCCACAAAATCAGCCGCAATGCTGACGATGACAAAGTCGCCACCTGGGAGCCGGAAGACCAGTTGAGCTTCTATACCAGCTACAAGCTCAAGGGCAATCTGGACAAACTCACCGTCGGCGGTGGCGCACGCTGGCAGAGTGCGGGCTGGCAAACCGTGTACAACGCCGGCAAACGCGACTACGAGAAATTCACCCAGGACCCTTACTGGCTGGTGGATTTGATGGCGCGTTACCAACTCACGGAAAACCTGTCGGCGACCCTCAACGTCAACAACCTGTTCGACAAGGTCTACTTCACCAATATCGGCTTCTATGACTCGGCCTACTACGGCGACCCGCGCAACGTGATGGTCACCACCCGCTGGGACTTCTGACGGCCCTGCCGGAGCCGCAGTGAATCACTCACTGCGGCTCCGTTCTTCCCCCCTTGATGGCCAATACGAGCTGTCAAAAGTCACATTTACCGTTTTTCCGCATATCACATTGCCACTATTCTGCCATTTGGCACTATCATGTGCCCATCACCCTCGATCGAATTGCTGACGCGATGTTGTGCTAGATTTGCTGCCTTCTGAGCAGTCGCTGCAAACATGGACGTCCCGGCCTTTTATGGCTGGCACTTATACGGATATTTCCTTTCATGGGCTTTTGCCTGGGTCATGACATCACTCGTCCGTCCAGAGTCCGGCGTAATGCACGCAGTTCGGGCTTTTGCTCGCCTGCGATTTGCCGTGGGCGGGTTTTGGGCATTGGAAATTCAACGGCTGGGCTGGCAAGCATCCCCGTCTGATGGCGGGTTAAGGAATGGGGAAAAGGACATTGGCATGCGTGTGAAAACAATAGTGAAGCCGACGGCACTTGCCGTGGCCGTGGCGATGGGCCTGGGGGGTTGCGCGCAGGTCGACGGCTACCTGGGCCAGTCTTCCGGGACCAGCGCCTGTCTGGCCGGCGGTGCAGTGGGAGCGGTGCTGGGCGTGGCCGTCGTGGCGCTGACCAAAGGTGACGGCAAGGCCATGGTTGCGGGCGCGACCGTGGGTGCCGGTGCTGGTTGCGGCGTGGCCCTGCTGTATCAGGATCGAGTGAAGAAGCTGCAGGCCGTGGCCAAGCAGGAAGGCCTGGTGATGCAGGTCAACGAGATCAAGGCCAACGTCGCCGCGACCCCGAGCGCCGCGCCGAGCGTGCAGCCAGTGGGTGTGGAAGCCCAGGTGCAATCCTCCGAGATGTTTGCGGTGGGCTCGGCGCAATTGACCCCGGCAGGTCGTCGGCAACTGACGCTGCTGGCCGCCGCGCTCACCGACAAGCAACCGGCCAAGGGCCAGGTGGCGAAAAAGGTCCTGGTGGTCGGTCATACCGATGCCACCGGCGCCGCAGAATTCAACCAGCAACTCTCGGAACAGCGCGCCCGTGCTGTAGGCGGAATCCTCGCCGATGCCGGCATCCCGCGTCAGGACATCTACTACCAGGGCGCCGGCGCTTCCCGCCCACTGGCCGATAACACCTCCGAACAGGGACGCGCAGCGAACCGTCGAGTGGAGTTTGTCGAAGTCGAGAACGAGCAGTTGCTGGTCGAGCGCGTGCGCAGCGAACGCAGCAACGCCAAGTACCTCGCCCACGGCACTGCACCGGCGGCGGCGACCAAGCCTGCTGCCGCCAAACCGGTAAGCAAACCTGCGGCGGTGGCCAGCAAGCCCGCCAGCAAAACTCCGGCCCCTGAAGTGCCAGCACCGGTAGTGGTCGACAGCTCGCCGACCGTGCCGTTGAGCGGCAAGGGCGGTGTCGATTTCGGCGGCCACGCGGTCACCGATACCCGTTCGCTGCTGGCCATGGGCATCACCCCGAAAAGCTCGCCCTTCGCCCTGATTGCCAGTGCCAACGCAGCGGCACCGCTCAGCTCCTGCGTCGCCGACCTGCCGCGCATCGAGGGCCAGGTGAAGAGCCTGGCGGACGACAAGCCGCTGCAGGAATTTGCCACCAACGAGTTCTTCCCCGGCCTCAACGGCAAGCCGTGGGCCACTGCGGTCAACGGCCATTCGGTGGCGGTTGGTCCGGTCGCAGTGCTGCGTGACGGGGCCAAGGTGGCCCAGGCGCCGAAGCTGCAATTCATCACCGACTACGCCAGCGCTCAGAAAAAACAGAGCCCGGGCTACGCCTCGGTCGCCAACACCTACGAAGGCGAAAGCCAGATTCTGTATCGGGTGTTCGCGCTCGATCAGCAGAAGTCGCCGGTGAGTTGCATCGACATCGTCTTCGACAAACGTGCCGGCAGCGCAGTCGCCGGTGAAATCTTTTACCCGAAACAGGGTGACGCTTACGTCGCTCAGTTCACGCCCAAGCGCCGTTAAGTAGAGAGAGGCCCTCATCATGCTCGAGATTTTTCGTACGTTTTTTGCGGCGTACTGGTATGTGATCATTCCAGTCGTCTTCACCATCCTGTTGGCGATTCCGGTGATCGTCTACTGGTCGTCCTTCTGCTATTGGTGGATGAACCTGCGCATTCGCACGCCGTTTTTTGGCCGGATTCGCCATTGGGTCAAACATCCAGGCACAAAGGAAAAACCAAGCCCGGAGAACCCCAAAGCCTTGGGTTTTCTTTCCTCTGAAAGCGAGTTGTGCCATTTCTACGAGGCCTACTATCGAGATCACCAACCTTCCGAAGCCGCCTTCCATCGCAACCAGGATTACCTGGGCAAAATTCATGAGGATGGTCGCCACGAGAAAGGTCTTGGCCTGTGGAGCCTGATCATCATCCTGATGCTGATCGAGGCCACCGCCTTTGGTTTTGCCCTGGCGCCTTTCGCTCTGACTTTGGCCACGCCAAATACCGCGATGGCAGGTGCGTTCGCCATCGGCCTGGTGATCTCGATTATTGGCTTGTTCCTCTCGGAATTCGCGGGTCGGGTGATGTACAAAAACAGCGTCATCGACCACATCATGTCCTACCAAAGCCTGCGTCGCAGTGGCAGCGAAGGCGACTTCACCGGTAAAGGTGTCATTACCCTTGATAACACCAAGAGCGATGACGCGTTACCCGAGTATCAAAAGATGCTCAACCGGGTGAAAGTTGACAAGAAAGACGGCATGCCAAAGAAGAGCTTCGGTGTTCTCATCGGCTATGGCGTATTTATTATCGGGCTGGCGGCAGCAGCTTTCTGGGTTCGTACTGAAACGCTCAACGCTCAGGAAACCGACCTGATTGCCAATCCTCCTGCAATCAGCCAATCCGCTGACGACTTCCCGAGTAACGATGGCGTGCCGCTTGCGGACGACATGCAGGCACTCTCGGATAGCGCCGCAGGTAAATCGGCGCAGGACCAGATCGACGCCCTGCACCGTGCGTCCCTGGTGACCTTTGCGGTCTTGAGCGGCCTGTTTATCTTCATCCAGGCAACCTCGACTTACCTGGCATACATTTACGGCTTTGCCGGTATTCACTCGCGCAAGGCATGGGAGTTGGTCCACAAGTTTTCCAGCGCCGACGACTACATGCGCTATCACGCCAGAAAGGCCCGCAGCGTGGGCAACGATGCTCAGGCTTCTTTGGGCACCCTTCAAGGCCTGCAGATGAAAGTGTTCCGCGTCGGTGGCGATGACCTGGAAAAATTGCGCGCAGACTTGCCGAATCGCACCTTCAAGGCCTTCATTAACGAGGAAGATGACAAGGCAGCGCTCAAACGCCACAAGGAAGGCGAAGCGAACACCAAGACTAAAGCGCGCGACGTTGTCGTGAATTATCTCAATCAGATCATTGCTGATCTGAATGCTGCGATTACGACAAGCGACGAGCCGAAAATAAACCAAATCATTGCCCAGGCCATTCCACGTCTTGAGCAGATCGACGACAACGATCAAGAATTGTTTGGTTTGAAGCAGAGCTTCAACGCCCTGAAAATCTTCTACGTTGCTCCAGCCCCTGCTCCCACCGCGGTTCCGGCTCCAGCTCCGACACCGGTAGTCGCTCAGGTCGTGGCCGTCACCGTGGAGGCAGTTCCAGCCCCGGCACCCGCGCCTGCGCCTGCGCCCGTGGCCGCACCAGCACCAGCACCAGCACCGTCGACTGGCGCCTTCGATCACAACGCCTACGGCGACCTGACCGCCTACGCTGACGACGACATGGACTACGTGGCCGGCAAGAAGGGCGTGGATGTGGCCACCATCCGTCGCGCGCGCCACTTGCAAAAGCTCGACAAGTCGGAGGCCTGATGAAGTTCAAGAGCCTGATCCTGGCTCTGGCATTGGCGCCCGCTGCCCTGGTGGCAGCGGAGCGCAATGATGTCCCGAGCTGCTACGCCCAAGCGAAGATCGAACAGTTCCGCAGCGCGCCGTCCGGGCGCATGCTGACGGTGGTGGTCGACCAAACCACGCCGCTGACCCCAGACCTGCAGAAAACCGCCTGGGGCCACATCAAGCGGTTCCTGCAACCGGGTGACAAGCTGCGCCTGTACTCGTTCAGCGCCTACCTCGAAGGTCACTACACTCGCCTGCAGTTTGCCGGCGAGCTGGAGAAACCCATCGATGCTGCCGTGCTCGGTGACGTACCAATGATGGCCACCCGCAAGTTCGACGCCTGCCTCAAAGGCCAGTCGACGGCGTTCTACCAACGCTTCGGCAAGGCTTTCGCCGGCACCATGGGCAAGTCCAGCTCGGACATCCCGCGTAGCGAAATCCTCTTCAGCCTGAAGTCCATCGGCGACGACATCAAGACCGCCGAAGGGGTGGACGACAACGTCATCCTGCTGATGTCCGACATGCTCGAGTACAGCGACTTCGGCAGCTTCTACACCAACAACGGGATCCGCGAGATCAACCCGGGAGTGGAACTGGCGAAGGTCGAAAAGCAGAACCTGCTGGCTGACTTTGGCGGGGCCCGGGTCTATGTGCATGGGGCGGCCTTTGTGCCCACCCAGATCAAGAACGGCTACCGCAGCGGCAAGATGATCCAGAACCTCGAAGGCTTCTGGAGCCAGTACTTCGCCAAGTCCAATGCCACGCTCAAAGGCTTTGGTAACCCTGAGCTGACTAGCGCGGTGGAGTGATTGAGTCACAATCCCTGTGGCCGGCCTGCTTCCCCAGGGATTTGGACCTGTGGGAGCTAGCCTGCTAGCGATTGGGCCGGCACATTCAACATCTTTGCTGACTGACCCACCGACATCGCCAGCAGGCTGGCTCCCACAAGTCCGAGCTCACATCAGGCCGGTGAACAGTTTCAAAATCAGCACCCATAAAAAAGCCCCAACTCTCGCGAGTCGGGGCTTTTTTTCAGCCTGAAATCAGGCCGCGATCACGCACGCTGTATCAGAACACGTTGATCGGGTAGTCGACGAACACCCGCAGCTCGTTGCCGCTGACGTTGTACTCGCTGGATTTCTGCGACACGCGCAGAACCGAGCTGCGCAGCTTCACGCTCAGGTCTTTGGCCGGGCCGCTCTGGACCACGTACTTGAACTGGTTGAAGATTTCGCGCTCGGTGCCACCGGTGCTGGTGGAGGTGGTGATGTTGTCGCCACGCACGTAAGCCACGTTGTAGGTCAGGCCAGGCACGCCGAACGCGCCAAAGTCCAGGCCGTAGCCCAACTGCCAGCTACGCTCGTCTTCAGCGTTGAAGTCGGACCAGTAGGAGTTGGCCAGGTAGATGGTGTTACCACCGTCACCGACGCGACCCTGATCTTTCTGGTAGCCGCCGTAGGCGTAGCCCAGGTTGCTGTCACCGGTGCTGCGCTGGTGCGCCAGGGTGAACGAGTGCGGACCGGTGGCGTAAGTGGCGGCCAGGCTCCAGATCTTGTTGTCGTCGCCAGTGGCGCCGCTGTCACGAACGTAGGAGTCTTCCAGCTTGGTGCGGTAGCCGTTCAGGTCCAGGGTCAGGGACTGATCGGAAGCCAGCGGGAACACGTAGTTCAGGTTGATGTACTGCTTCTTCAGCACGTCTTCGACGTCGGAAGCGTACAGCGCGCCCTTGAACTGTTCGGTGAACTGGTAGCTGCCGCCCAACACGTTGATCGACTTCAGGCCACCGCTGTCACGGCCTTCCGCGCTCTTGCGCGATTCGGCAGTGAAACGACCGGCGTTCAGTTCCAGGCCTTCGATTTCTTTCGAAGTGATCAAGGTACCGGTGTAGCTTTCCGGCAGCAGACGCGAGTTGTCATAGTTCAGTACCGGCAGGGCCGGCATCTGGTCACCGTAGGTCAGTACGGTGCTCGACAGACGGAATTTAACCGCCGCGCCGCCCTTGGACAGGTCGTTGGCTGCAGCGCCGCTGTCGCCTTGTTTGAAGAAGTCGATACCACCGGCACCGCTACGACCCTTGCCGCCGTCCAGGCGCAGAGCATACAGACCGAACGCGTCCACGCCGACACCGACGGTGCCCTGAGTGAAGCCCGAGGAGAAGGTGCCGATTACACCTTGGCCCCACTCGGCCTTGTCTTCGTTACCATCCTTGTAATCGCGATTGATGTAGGCATTGCGCAGCAGCACTTTCAGGCTGCTGTCTTCAACGAAACCCTTGGACTCAGCCTGGTCATTGGCCATTGCTTGAGTCGCGCTCAACATCCCCAGAGCGATCAGACTAATACGCTTATTCAACATGTTATTTTCCTTATTACGGGTTGAGACGCGCTGTGACCGCTGGCTGAAATGGCTGCTTTTGCGCTCTTTTTTCATCCGTCAAACAAAAGGGCCCGCCCACGCGAAAGCGTGGCGGGCCCTTTTTATTGTTTTGAGGTCGTGGCTACGTGCCACAGGCGTGGGGCGGATCCTAGCCGCGCATGTAACTGTGTGTCAATTTCGTGAATCGTCTGTAATAAGTCAAAAAACGTCTAAGAAATCAGTTGCCTGGCCCGCAGCCGTGGAGGCCGCAGCTCGGATTGACTGAAGAACTCTGCGCCGCCGACTGCCCAATAGACTGTTTGAGCCAATCGGCGAACGCGTCCGGTTTGCCCAGCCAAGGACCAATGTCGATCAGCGAAAACCGCCCCTCCTGCTCCAACGCCAGGGTCGGAAAACCCTGCCCGCCGACCTGCGCCAGCAAGGCTCGGCTTTGCTTGAAATGCGCGGGCAGTTCGTTGGCCAAAACCTGCTTGAAGGTATGAGTGAAGGCCGTGGATTCGAAACCCAACGCGGCAGCCAACTCAGTTAACACCGACTCATCCGCGATCCGCCGGCCCTCGACATAGTGCGCACTTTGCAGACGACCAAGCAGTTCCAGGCCGCGCCCCGCCAGTTGCTCGGCCGCCAGCACCGCCGCCGTCGGCGGCGCGGAATCGAACAACGCCGTGTGATCGCGCAGCAAACCTTCGAAATAGGCCTCGCCAAACGGCTGGCCGGTGTACTCGGCAATCCGCCGGTCATGGGGCATGACGTAGTCGCGCAGTTGCGCCGAGACCGGCTGGCGATTGGCCCCGGTCATCATCCCGCCGCCGTGGGCGATCACCGGCAGCACCTCCTGTGCCGCCGCAATCAACGGCTTGGCGCCATAGCACCAGCCGCACAGGGGATCGTAGAGGTAATGCAGGGTCGCGGCAGACATAGACAGCTCCGAGAGGATTGAATGCCGACAGCCTATCTCTGTCACTGCCCTCGAAAAACGTCGTAAAGGCACTTAGTTTGTTGCGCCAAGCGGTCGAATTGACTCAGACACAACTGGAAACAAAGAAACATCAGCGCAATACAAGAATAATTAACGCACGTAAATAGCAAGCATTACCATTCGCACCCTTAAATTTCTTCCCCCTTTTCGGATGCGTTGTCTCCATGCCTGCCCCCTTCCGTCTTACGTCCGTCACCCTGGGCCTCTGCGCCTCGTTGAGCGGCGGTTTCACCTACGCTGCCACCACCGAACTACCCGCGACTTCCATTAGCGCTGACGCCGACGTCGACGACCCACGGATCAAGGAAACCAGCACCGCTACGCGCACGGCCACCCCTGTGCGTTACGTTCCCCAGGCTATCGACTCGATCAAAACCGCCAACGTTTCCGACTACGGCACCAACGATTTGGGCACCGCCCTCAGCGGTATTCCCAACGTCAGCAGCGGTGCCGACACGCGCTTCGACAGCCTGCGCATCCGTGGCTTCGACGCCAGCAACGACTTCTACCTCGACGGCATCCGCGACGACAGCCAGTACGTGCGCGACCTGCACAACATCGAGCGCATCGAAGTGCTCAAGGGCCCGGCCGCCGTGCTGTATGGCCGTGGCAGCCAGGGCGGGATCGTCAACCGAGTAAGCAAGTTGCCGGAGTTCGGCCGCCGCTCGACCCTCGAGGCCCAGGGCGGCAGCGAAGACCTGCGCAGTCTGTACGCAGACCTCAGCACCGACCCCAGCGACAACCTGAGCCTGCGCCTGAACATGGGCAACATGGATGAAAACAGCTTCCGCGACGGCGTCAGCGGCAGTCGCCAATTGTTCGCGCCATCGATGAGTTGGCAACTGACGCCCGACCTGAACTGGCTGGTGCAGTACGAATACAGCCGTTACAACCGTACGCCCGATCGCGGCATTCCGGCGATCAATGGGCGCCCTGCCGACGTCGGCCGCGATACCACCTACGGCACCGATAACGATTTCATCGACGACAAATCGCAATCCCTGCGCTCCAAACTCAGCTATGACATCGCCGACAACTGGCAACTGCGCCAGACCCTTGGTGTGTTCAAGCTCAACAGCGATTTCGACAACACCTACGTCACCAACGTGAACACCGCGACTAACCAAGTGGTGCGCCAGCACTGGCAGCAGGACCTGACCACTCGCAACATCTACAACAACCTCGAACTCGAAGGCAGCTTCGACACCTACGGGTTCGAGCATCGCCTGCTCACCGGGCTGGAACTGGGCAGCCAGCGTCGCGACCCAAAACTCTACAACGCCGCCACCACGCCACCGGGCAACAGCGCCGTGCCTGGGCTGGACCTATACAACCCCAATCGCGACCTGGTGCACACCGGGCGCATGCAGGTGTTCAGCGACTCGCACACCGAGGTCGAAAGCCGCGCCATTTATGTCCAGGATCAACTGCGCCTGAATGATCAGTGGCAATTGCTCGGCGGCTTGCGTTACGACACCTTCGAGGTGGATTCGACCAATCAGCTCAAGGACATCTCCGAAAACCGCGACAGCCACAGCACCAGCCCACGGGTCGGCGTGGTCTGGACGCCGCTGCGCAACCACTCGTTCTATGCCTCCTGGAGCAAGACCTTCTCCCCGGTCGGCGGCGGGCTGATCGGCATCACCCCGGGGGTCACCACCAACGTCAACGACCTCAGTCCCGAGCTGACCAAACAGAAAGAAATCGGCGTCAAAAGCGACTGGCTCGACGACCGCTTGAGCACCACCCTGGCGGTCTACGAACTTGAGTTGTACAACCGCCGCACCAGCGATCCAAACGATCCGACCGTGACCCTGCTGACCGGCATGCAGCGCTCGCGCGGCATTGAATTGACGGCAGCCGGCAAGATCACCGGCAACTGGTACCTGCGCGGTGGCGCCGGGTTCCAGGACGCGACCGTGGAGAAAGACAACAACGGCTTTGAAGGCAAGCGCATCAGCAACGTCGCCAAACGCAACGGCAGCCTGTTCATCACCTGGAAACCGGAAATGGGCTGGTACGCCGAGACCGGCCTGACCCTGGTCGGCGACCGCTACGCCGACAACCTCAACACCACAGTACTTCCGGGTTATGGCCGCTGGGATGCGCTGGCCGGCTTCCGCCAGAAAGACTGGGACCTGCGCGCGGCGCTGAACAATATCAGCGACAAGCACTACTACGAGTCGTCGACCAGCGCCTTCCAGATCCAGCCGGGCGCGCCACGCAGCCTGGTGGTCACCGGCACCTACAGTTTCTGACCGGCGAAAAAAAAGCGCTGCCATCCGGGCAGCGCTTTACCAATCCGTTGTTGTCTATCCTTCCATCACATCCCACAGCGCCTCAAGTTCTGCCTCGCTGAACAAACCAGCGGGATAGCGCTCGATCATCATCCTGCGCGGGTCGGGTTCCCTGACCTGTCGCGTTCCGTTGGATTTCAACCACTGCGCCAGCACTTGCAGGGATTCGCTATTGATTACAAAGGGATGCGGCGTCTGCTCGCTGACCCTGTTCATGTGCAGCGCTCTCTCCCGGTTTGTGAGCGGCCTAACTTATCCAAGGTTTATGACAGAACAACGCCGTTCTACATTCCCGAGAATCACTCTCAAAAAGATACAAGAGCTATGCCAATCTCCCCAGCGGGCCGACGCGCGGCGACAAAAAAGCCCGCAACCGGTCAAGGCTGCGGGCTTGCGTGCTAGCGGGCGCTTCAGACGGGTGGAGCACCCGGCTAAACGCTTGTTACAACTCCACTCAAACGGTGTGCGGCGCTGGCTGCTGTTGGGTAAGGCAATGGATGTTACCGCCACCCAGTAACAGTTCACGGCCCGGCACCATCACCACTTCGTGCTGCGGGAACAGGTTCTGCAGGATTTCCCTGGCGGGTGCATCCATTGGATCATCGAAGCTCGGCGCGATGATGCCGCCGTTGACGATCAGGAAGTTGACGTAGGAACCGGCCAGGCGCACCGACGGATTGCGCTCCTGGGTGCCGTCCACCGGATCGACACCGGCGCACTCCTCTTCGGTGGCAAACAACGGCCCCGGAATCGGCATCTTGTGCACAATAAATGGGCGACCCTTGGCGTCGGTGCTGTTTTGCAGCACATTCATCGCCGCCTGGCAGCGCGGGTAGTTGGGGTTCTGCGGGTCATCGGTCCAGGCCAGCAGCACTTCGCCCGGGCGCACGTAGCAGCAGAAGTTATCCACATGACCGTCGGTTTCGTCGTTGAACAATCCGTCCGGCAGCCAGATGATTTTATCCACAGCCAATTGCGCGCTGAGCACTGCTTCGATTTGCGCGCGGTCCATGTGCGGATTGCGATTGCGGTTGAGCAGGCATTCTTCGGTGGTGATCAGCGTACCTTCGCCGTCGACGTGAATCGAACCACCTTCGAGCACAAAGCCCTCGGTGCGGTAGCGTGGCGCGCGTTCGATTTCGAGAATCTTGCCGGCCACCTGCGAGTCACGGTTCCACGGCGAATACAGGCCACCGTCAAAACCGCCCCAGGCGTTGAAGTCCCAATCGACACCCCGGACTTCGCCGCTGTCGTTGATGACGAAGGTCGGCCCGGTATCGCGGACCCAAGCGTCGTCGCTGGACATTTCCACCAGGCGGATATTCGGTACGTCGAGGCGGGCGCGTGCATTTTCGTACTGGCCAGCGGACACGGCAACCGTCACCGGCTCGAAACGCGCAATAGCCTTGGCCACTGCGACGTGGGCCGCTTGTGCCGGCTTGCCACCCAGACGCCAGTTGTCCGGACGCTCTGGCCAGACCATCCAGGCCTGGGTTTGCGGGGCCCACTCGGCGGGCATGTGAAAGCCGTCTTCGCGCGGGGTGCTGTGTAAAGTGGTCATTGCAATCAGGACTCCAGGGAACCGTCGAGGGTTTTCAGCGGGCCGTAGAGGTTCGGGCGACGATCGCGGAACGAACCCCAGGCGCTGCGGATGTGCTCCAGCTCATCCAAATCAAAACTGTGCACCAGTATGCCTTCTTCGGTCTGATTGAGCTCTTCAACCTTCTCGCCGAACGGGTTGGCGATGAACGAGGAGCCGTAGAACGTGATGTCGTAGCCGTCCTGCTCTTCGTTGCCGATACGGTTACTGGCGATCAGCGGCATCAGGTTGGCGCCGGCATGGCCCTGCTGCACGCGCTGCCAGTGGTCACGGGAGGAGATGGTCTGGTCATGGGGCTCGCTGCCGATGGCGGTCGGGTAGAACAGGATTTCCGCGCCGAGCAGCGCCATGCTGCGGGCGCATTCGGGGAACCACTGATCCCAGCAGATACCGACGCCGATCTTCGCGTATCGGGTGTTCCAGACCTTGAAGCCGGTATCACCCGGATTGAAGTAGTACTTTTCGTGGTAGCCAGGGCCATCCGGAATATGGCTTTTCCGATAAATCCCGAGGTTGCTGCCATCGGCATCGATGATCGCGATGCTGTTGAAACGGGCGCGGCCAGCCAGCTCGTAGAAGCTGATGGGCAGTACCACCTGCAGTTCTTTGGCAACTTTCTGGAAGTGCTTGATCGCCACGTTGTCTTCGACCGAGGTCGCCAGCTGCAGGTAATCCGGGTTCGGCTTCTGGCAGAAGTACGGGCTCTCGAACAATTCCTGGATCAGGATGATCTGCGCGCCCTTGCCTGCGGCCTCGCGGACCAGCTTCTCGGCGGTCTCGATGTTGGCTTCAAGGTCCCAGGAACAGGCCATCTGGGTAGCAGCGACAGTAACGATACGACTCATGAATCATCTCCCGGGCGGGTGCAGAGGATCGAGTATGGCCTCGACCGATGACAGAAATGGGGACGTCCGGGCGTGGCAGTCCACAGCCCGGCGTCAGGCGACTTTATAACCGATAAAAATCGGCTTTAGAAGCTTCCAATATTCATTTCGTCAGAAATACACAGATTTAAGCCGATATTAATCGGCTTAAATTGCCCGTGAAAAACGCCTACAACCCCTCATCCAGCACTTTGGACAGCATGTCGACGAAGAAATCCACGCTTTGGCGCGAGGTCACCATCGGCGGCTTGATCTTCAGGATGTTGAGGTAATCGCCGGTGGGCTGCATGAAAATCCCCAACTCGCGCAGGCGGTCGCAAAGCAATGTGGTTTCCTCGGTGGCCGGCTCCAACGTCTCGCGATTGCGGATCAACTCCACCCCCAGGTAAAAGCCCGAACCGTGCACCGCACCGACCAGCGGATGGCGTTCGATCAAGGCTTCCAGGCGCTCCTTGAAATAGCCACCGACGACCTGGGCGTTTTCCCACAGTTTTTCTTCGTGCATCACGTCGAGCACCGCCATACCGATCCGGCAACTGACCGGGCTGCCGCCAGCCGAGGAGAAGAAATAGCCTTCGGCTTCCAGCGCTTCGGCAATTTCCCGGCGGGTGATCACCGCGCCCAATGGCTGGCCGTTACCCATGCCCTTGGCCATGGTGATGATGTCCGGCACCACGCCCTGCTCTTCGAAGCCCCAGAAGAACTTGCCCATGCGCCCGTAGCCAACCTGCACCTCGTCGGCGATGCAAACGCCGCCCTGGGCGCGCACCAGCCCATAGACCTGCTGCAGATAACCCGGCGGCAGTGAGATCCCGCCGGCATTGCCGTACACCGGCTCGCAGATGAACCCGGCCAACTGGCGCTTCTGCTCGGCAATTTTCGCCAGGTTGTGCTCGACGCTGCGCACGTAATCAGGCGCGCTGTCCGGGCCTCGGAATTCGCCACGATAGCTGTTGGGCGCGGTGACCGGATGCACCCAGTCCGGACGGCTGCTGAGTGCTTGCGGGTTGTCGGCAATCGAGGTCGACACCGCGTCCGCCGCCACCGACCAGCCATGGTAGGCCTCGAGCACGCTGAGCATGTCGCGGCCGCCGCTGTAGGCCCAGGCCAGGCGAATAGCCAGGTCGTTGGCCTCGGTGCCGCTGTTGACCAGGAATACTCGGTCCATCGAGTCCGGTGCCAGCGCCAGCAGACGCTCGGAGAATTCGGCAATCGCCGCGTAGTGAAACCGCGAGTTGGTGTTGAGCAGCGACCACTGGCGGCTGGCTTCAGCGGCCATGCGCGGATGACCATGACCCAGCACGGCGACGTTGTTGAGCATGTCCAGGTAGGAGCGGCCTTGCATGTCGATCAGGTGGTTGCGCCAGCCGCGTTCGATGCGCGGCGGGTCGACGTAATAGTGTTTTTGCGAACGGGCAAAACTGGCATCGCGGCGGGCCAGCAAGGTGTGCGGATCGAGCTCGGCCTCGGCATCGCAGGCCAGCCCCAACAGCGCCGCCGGTGACGGGCACAGGGCTTGCCAGGCAGGCGCTCGCGAGGGACTGCAGAACAGCGGCGGATCCAGTTCGGCGCCACGGCTCAACTGCACCCGCAGCGCACCGCGGACCTCACCCAGCACCTGGCCCTTGATCACCGCGGCACCGGCGTGCAGCGACGGATTGACGCCCCACAGGCGCACGCTCAACTGCGCGCTGTCCAGCTGCAGATGACCATCGCGGCCCAGGTGCACGATCCCGGCAAACGGCGCCTCGACCGTGGTCCCGTCGGGAACCTGCAGGTCGACATGCAGTGGGCAAGTGTCCGGCTCGACGGCGCTGTCCGGCTGCGTGCGCGACAGGCGGAACTGGCCATAGCGACTGGCCGCCAGGCCATGGACCGCCGCCGCTTCCTGCAGCAGGCGCTGATCGATCCCCTCCTGCTCCCAGTTGCCGGCTTCGAAATGCGCACTCAAGACTCCGAGGTCGATCAGTGCGAACTCACGCCCCACCAGGCTCGGCAGCAAAGGTGCGAAACCCTGGCTGGCGATCACCGGCAGCGACTCACCGACGGCCGTCAGAATGGCGGCTTCCATCAATTCGAACGGCACCGAGGTGGCGACGTGGAAAATCTCCCACTCGTGATTCAGGTTGTCGCGGCTGTACTGGTTCTGCGGATCGATGCTGACCTGCTGCTCACCGCTGAGCACCAGCACCACCGCTCGCGCCACGATCATCGGCCACAGTGCCTGCAACTCTTCGCGGCGCAAGGGATTGACCGCGTGATAGGCGCGCACGGCCGGCAGGATGACCATCGGATCGCCATCAGCATGGTGCAGCAGCGCGGCGCAGGTCACTGACAGATCGGTGATGCGCCAGGTGCGGATCAGGTCGCCAAAATCGATCACCCCCTGTACCTGCCAGTGGCGCTGCTGATCACGCTTCCAGACCACGTTGTCGTCGGTGATGTCCATGTGGATCGCCTGCACCGGCAGCTTCGCCTGTAATGGCTGCAAGCGTCGCTCGGCACGCTGGGCGGCATCGGCCAGGCGGGCGCGCTGCGCTTCGTCGGCGATCACCGGCAGCAGGTGCTCGGTCAGGGCGCTGGCGTGGCGGGCGTCCCACTGCAGGGTGCGCTCGAGGCCAGGATGATCGAAGCCCGCCAAGGCGAGGTCCATTTCCCCACAGAGTTGGCCGAACCCGGCGACCACTTCGTGGCCAAGGTGGTCGAGGTGGGTCAGCGACTGGCCTTCGATGTAGTCGAGCAAACGCACATGCAGGGATTGCCCGGCCAGTTCGAGGGTCAGCAGGTCCTGGCCGTTCTTCGCGGCAATCACTCGTGGTACGTGCAGGCCGGGGTGTGCGCCGAGGTGCTTGAGTGCCGCGTGCTGGGCCTCGAGCTCCAGCGCCGCGTAGTCGCCCCGGCAGACTTTCAGGACGAAACGGCCCTGGTCGCTGTCGAGCCGATAGTTGAGATCCTGCTGGCTGCCCAACGATTTCAGCGTTCCGCTCAGGCCGTAGTGCTCTTGCAGCAGCTCCAGCGCCTGCTCGGCGGTGACTTGCGGACTGGCCAGACTGGCGCGATGAATCAACGTGGCGAGCAACATGACGACCCCTGGATTTTTTGTAAGGCGCCTATATCGCCACTGCTCGGGGCGATACGCAACCCCCGGCAGCGGTCAGTGATCGGGCGCCCGGCACGCCGGTGACGCGCCTGGACCTCGCGACACGCTATGATTTACAGGCTCAGACGTCCGTTGCGCGCGTGTTTCGCCGAACCAGCCTAGGCATAATGCACCCGTACCCTCAGGCGACACCCGATGCCCATGACCCCAGCCCTCCCCCGCAGACCCCGTTGGCGCAGCCTGGCGTTGCTCGCCCTGTGCCTGGCACCCTTGCTCTGGCCGCTGGAGCAACTGGCCGAGCGTTACTACCGCAGTGAACTGGCCGGGCAGAACCGCCAGACCCTGGATCTCTACGTCGCCAACCTGCTGGGCACCCTGCATCGCTATGAGGTGCTGCCACAGATCCTCGGCGACCTGCCGGCCCTGCGCGCCGTGCTCGGTGCGCCGGATGACGGCGTCACCCAGGGCAACGCCAACCGCTTCCTGAAGAACATCAGCGCCCAGACCGGCGCCGAGGTGATGTACCTGATGGACACCCGGGGCAATACCCTGGCCGCCTCCAACTGGGACAAAGCCGACAGTTTCATCGGGCGCAATTTTTCCTTCCGACCCTATTTCAGTGAAGCCATGCAAGGCCGCCTTGGGCGCTTCTTCGGTCTCGGCACCACCTCGACCAAACGCGGCTACTACTTCGCTGCTGCGGTGCGCGATGGCGAGGACATTCTTGGCGTGCTGGTGATCAAGGTCGACCTCGACCACACCGAAAGCCTGTGGGGCAAGACCCCGGAACAACTGCTGGTGACCGACCACAACGGCGTGGTCATCCTCACCTCGCGGCCCGACTGGCGTTTCCGCGCCACCCGCGAGCTGACCGCCGAAGAACGCGAGGCCATCGCCGGCGTACAGCCTTACCCGACCCTCGATCCGCGCCCGCTGCTGATCAACCGCGACGCCTGGCTGACCCAGACCCAGCAGATCGATGAGACCGGCTGGAGCGTCAGCATCCTCGCGCCACGCACGCTGATCGATCGCCCGGTGCGCAACGTCGTGGTGATCGGCGGCGCGACCTTACTGGTGCTGATGTTGCTGCTCGGGCTGCTGATGCAGCGCCGCCGGCATTACTTGCAGCGCATCGACTTTGAAGCCCGGACCCGACGCGAACTCGAAGCACGAGTGGCCGAACGCACCAGCGACCTTGAAGGCCTCAACCGCCGCCTCAAGGAAGAAGTGCTGGAACGTGAGCAGGCGCAGCAGGAGCTGGTGCGCGCCCAGGACGATCTGGTGCAGGCCGGCAAACTCTCGGCGCTGGGTACCATGTCAGCGAGCATCAGTCACGAACTGAATCAGCCACTGGCAGCGATTCGCAGCTATGCCGAGAACGCGGAAATCCTCCTCGACCATCAACGTACCGACGATGCCCGTGGCAACCTCAAGCTGATCAGCGAACTGACCGGGCGCATGGCCTCGATCATCGCCCACCTGCGCGCCTTTGCCCGGCGCGACCGCCACGCCCCGGAAAGTGTCGCCCTGCAACCGGCCCTGGACGATGCCCTGGCGCTGTTGGCCAAGCGCCGCCGGAGCATGGAAGTGGAGCTGATCCGCGACCTGCCGGCGGCCGCGTTGTGGGTCGAGGCTGGCGAAACACGCCTGCGCCAGGTGTTGGGCAATCTGCTGGCAAATGCCCTCGACGCCCTCACCGAAAAAGGTCCGCCGCGCAAACTCTGGCTGAGTGCCGAAACCACCGATGAGGGCGTCAATCTGTACATCCGCGATAACGGCCCGGGCTTCTGCATGGAAGCCCTGGGCCGCGCCAGCGAGCCGTTTTATACCACCAAGACCCGCACCCAGGGCCTTGGCCTCGGGCTGGCCATCTGCGAAACCCTGATGCGCGCCTTCGGTGGTGAACTGTCGTTCGCCAACCACAAGGAAGGCGGCGCCTTGATTACCCTGCGGCTACGCGCTGGTGCACCCGGTGTCAGCCTGCAACCCTCCGAGGACCGCAGTGAATGAGTATCGACGAGCGGATTGAAGTCATCCTGATCGACGACGATCCCCATCTGCGCCAGGCGCTGAGCCAGACGCTCGACCTGGCCGGCTTGAAAATTCTGCCGCTGGCTCAGGCTCAGGGCCTGGCTGTGCAACTGGGTCGTGACTGGCCGGGGGTGGTGGTCAGCGACATCCGCATGCCGGGCATGGATGGCCTGGAACTGCTGGCCGAGCTGCACGCCCAGGACCCGGAATTGCCGGTGCTGCTGATCACCGGACACGGTGATGTACCGCTGGCGGTACAGGCGATGCGCGCCGGTGCCTATGACTTCCTGGAAAAACCCTTCGCCAGCGATGCCTTGCTCGACAGCGTGCGCCGCGCCCTGGCCCTGCGCCGCCTGGTCCTGGAAAACCGCAGCCTGCGCCTGGCCCTGAGCGATCGCAATGAGCTGAGCACGCGACTGATCGGCCAATCGTCGGCGATGCAGCGCCTGCGTGAGCAGATCGGCGCACTGGCCCCCACCAAGGCCGATGTGCTGATCCTCGGCGAAACCGGGGCTGGCAAGGAGGTGGTGGCCCGCGCCCTGCATGATCTCTCGGGCCGACGCAACGGCCCATTCGTCGCGATCAATGCCGGTGCGCTGGCCGAGTCAGTGGTCGAGAGTGAGCTGTTCGGCCATGAGCCGGGCGCCTTCACCGGCGCGCAAAAGCGCCGCATCGGCAAGTTCGAATTCGCCAATGGCGGCACGCTATTTCTCGATGAAATCGAAAGCATGAGCCTGGATGTGCAGGTCAAGCTGCTGCGCTTGCTGCAGGAGCGGGTGGTCGAACGCCTGGGGGGCAATCAACTGATCCCGCTGGATATCCGCATCATCGCCGCGACCAAGGAAGACCTGCGCCAATCCGCCGATCAGGGACGTTTTCGCGCCGACTTGTACTACCGCCTGAACGTCGCGCCATTGCGCATTCCCCCTCTGCGTGAGCGCGGTGAGGATGCACTGGTGATGTTCCAGCACTTTGCCAATGAAGCCAGTGAACGCCACGGCCTGGCGCCCCACGAACTGCTGCCGGGACAGCGTGCCTTGTTGTTGCGCCACCCATGGCCGGGCAACGTGCGCGAACTGCAAAACGCCGCCGAGCGCTTTGCTCTGGGCCTGGAACTGGCGCTGGATTCGAATGCCGTCGATGGCAGCCCGGCGCCGCAACAGCAGGTAACGAGCGGCAACCTCAGCGAACAGGTGGAAAGTTTCGAGAGGAACCTGATCGCCGCCGAACTGGCGCGCTCCCACAGTTCACTGCGCAGCGTCGCGGAGGCCCTGGGGGTGCCGCGCAAGACCCTGCATGACAAACTGCGCAAGCACGGCCTGAACTTTGCCGATGCCGCCCAGCACCACGCCGACGAACTCGACTGAGCCGTGCCGATCAATCTTTTGCTTGAGGCCCCTGCATGAACCGCGACAGCCGTTACCTGGAATCGATCCTGCACCACGACATCCCCCTGACCCGGGAGATGGGCCTCACGGTGCTCGACTGGCAGGACCAGCAACTGCGCCTGCACCTGCCGCTGGCGGCCAACGTCAATCACAAGAGCACCATGTTCGGCGGCAGCCTGTATTGCGGCGCGGTATTGGCGGGCTGGGGCTGGCTGCATCTGCGCCTGCGTGAAGCCGGCATCGAGGACGGCCATATCGTGATTCAGGAAGGCCAGATCAACTACCCGCTGCCGGTCACCGGCGACGCGATTGCCCTGTGCGATGCACCCGATGCGACGGTCTGGAAGAAATTTCTGACGATGTACCAACGCTACGGCCGGGCCCGCCTGACCCTGCAGACGCGGATCGTCAACGCTGGCAGCGATGAATCAGCAGTAACCTTCAGCGGGCAGTATGTGTTGCACCGCTGATAGCCAACCTTCTCTCCTCTGGAAACTGGCTGCCAGCCATGAGATGCGGTGTGGCTGATTGCCTCATCGCGAGCAGCGGAACGCCGCCCGGGCTGCTCCTGGTAGGCTTTGTGGAATGCCGTACACGACGCAGACCTGGAGCTGGCTTGCCAGCGAATCGCCACACCAGGGCGCATCAGGCAAGCCGGCTCCTACAGGTTTGATGAGCGACTTTGAAATCTCAGGCCCGCGCCAGTTCCAGCAGCTTTTCGCGCCACACCGCCTGCGCCGGCAAGGCCAGGAAAAAGGCATTGAGCAACGACTCTCGCGGTGGATAGCTGAACGGAGCGCCGCTCAACTCCAGCACCTCGCCACCCGCGCCTTCGAGCACGCCTTGGGCTGCGGCGGTGTCCCACTGGGACGTCGGCGCCAACCGCGGATAACAATCCGCAGCACCTTCGGCCAGCAGGCAGAACTTCAACGAACTGCCGATGTTCGCCAGCTGCAATTCACCCAGGCTGGCACTCAAGCCCGCCAGCAATCGCTCTTGTTCCGGGCTGGAATGGCGGCGGCTGGCAACCACGGTGAATGCCTCTCCTGCCGGCGGTGTTTCGCGGACCTGGATCGGCAACGGTACAGCGTCTTTGTCTGCGCGCCAGGCGCCGAGCCCGGCACCGCCGAAATAGCAGCGACCGTTGGTGGGCATCGACACCACGCCGAACACCACTCGCCCGTTTTCGATCAGGGCGATGTTGACGGTGAACTCTTCACTGCCGGCGATGAATTCCTTGGTGCCGTCCAGCGGGTCCACCAGCCACCAACGCTGCCAGCCGGCGCGCACGGCTTGGGGAATGTTGGCGTCCTCTTCCGAGAGCACCGGGATACCCGGATCCAGCGCCGTCAAACCGGCGACAATCAGGTGGTGCGCCGCCAGGTCCGCAGCGGTCACTGGAGAATCGTCGGCCTTGGTCAGCACATCGGTACCGCTGCGCCAGAACGGCAGGATTGCCTCACCCGCCTGCAGGGCCAACTCGATCACCGGCGCCATCAATGGATGGGGAAAATTCATGGCTGGAAGGCTCCACGCTGGGTCAGCAGGTCACGGGCCAGATAGAGTGCCGCCAGGGCGCGCCCTTCGGTGAATTGCGGGTTCTGCGCCAGCGCCGCCAGCTCGCGCAGATTGACCCGATCAACGCGCATCGGCTCCGGCTCGTCGCCTTCGAGGCGTTCTTCGTAAAGATCGGTGGCCAGCACCACCTGGATCTTCTGGCTCATATAGCCCGGCGACAGCGACAACTCGGTCAAGTGCTCAAGTTGCCGGGCGCCAAACCCGGCTTCTTCCTTGAGCTCGCGCTCGGCGGCGGCCAACACGTCTTCGCCGGGCTCGATCAAGCCCTTGGGCAATGACATTTCATAGGCATCAGTGCCGCCGCAATACTCCTCGACCAGCACCGCGTGGTCTGCATCGAGCATTGCTACGATCATCACCGCGCCATAGCCTGCGCCCTTGCCAACCAAACGCTCATAGGTACGCTCGACGCCATTGGAGAAACGCAGCTGGACCGCTTCAACGCAAAACAGACGGCTGGTGGCGACGATTTCGCGGGCGAGGACTTCGGGTTTCTGGCGCATGGCGGCTCCTTGACGTGAACGGGTTACTATACCCGGCCTGTCCTGATTGTTTATGTCGGATATTTGTTTACCGCTGGAGAAGTCCGCGATGCCCACACTGCCCTGGCGCGACATCGATACCGTTCTGCTGGATATGGACGGCACCCTGCTTGATCTGCACTACGACAACCATTTCTGGATGGAACACCTGCCCCAGCGCTACGCCGAACTGCATGGCATCAGCCGGGCGATGGCCGAGCTGGAAATGCAGCCGCTGTTCGAGCGCAACGCTGGCCAATTGAAATGGTATTGCCTGGATTTCTGGAGCAGCGAACTGAAACTGCCGGTGCGCGAGCTGAAGCTGGAAACCGCGCACCTGATCGCCATGCGCCCGGACGCCGATACCTTTCTGGCGGCGATCAAACAGGCTGGCAAGCGGGTGATCCTGATCACCAACGCGCACCGCGATTCGCTGTCGCTGAAACTGAAAAGAATTGAACTGGCACCGTACTTCGAGCGGCTGATCAGCTCCCACGACTACGGTTTCCCCAAGGAAAACCGGCAATTCTGGGACGCACTGCAGGCTGATATCGGCTTTGACCCGAGCCGCAGCCTATTCATCGACGACACCCTGCCGATTCTGCGCAGTGCGCGGGATTTTGGTGTTGGGCACTTACTCGCGGTCAGCGTGCCGGACAGCCGCAAGGCACCCAAGGACACGGCCGAGTTTGCGGCGGTGGGGGATTATCGGCAGTTGATCGAAGGGCTCTAGCGACAGCACTCCCACAGAGCGATGGGCACTCTGTGGGAGACGCTGGATGGGTTAGTCAGGAATACGCAGAGTCTGTCCTGGATAGATCTTGTTCACGTCCTTGAGCATGGGTTTGTTGGCTTCAAAAATCTTGTTGTAGTGGTTGGCGTTGCCATACACCGCCAGGGAAATCGCGCTCAGGGTATCGCCCTTCTTCACCACCACAAATCGCGCCGCGGCAACCACCGGCCCGGTCACGGTGATCTGATCGTCGACACTGCCCACACCCTCGATATTGCCCACCGCCAGGAGGATTTTCTCTTTCTCTTCCTGACTGGCGACTTCGCCGGTCACAGTGACCTTGTCACCCTCTACCGTGGCCTGCACGTTGGGATTGCCCAGGCCGACCTTGCTGATGTGTTCCTTCAACTGCTCGCTCGCATTGGCGTTACCCGGTGTCAGCAGATCCAGCAGTTTTTCGCCTGCTTCTTTGACAAAGCTCAAAAGACTCATGGTGCACTCTCCTTGGGTTTCATTGGTCCGGTCGCGAAAGCCTAGACCAACTCTACGTCGTGCGGCTGCCAACCGACCAATGACGCAGGTCAAGCCAGCCGCTAGAATCCGCTCTCCAGCGCGCCGAGGACCGAAGATGGACATCAAACAACTGAAATTCCTCATCGCCCTCGACGAGACCCGGCATTTCGGCCAGGCCGCCGCGCGCTGCCACATCACTCAGCCGACTCTGTCGATGCGCTTGCGCAACCTCGAAGAAGAACTCGACCTGCCGCTGGTCAATCGCGGCCAGCGCTTCGAGGGCTTTACCGCCCCGGGCGAACGGGTTCTGGCGTGGGCGCGCACGGTACTGGCGGCGTGTGATGGCTTGCAGGCCGAAGCCGCCGCCTGTCGCGGCAACCTGGTCGGCACCCTGCGCCTGGGCGTGGTGCCGCTGTCGAGCTTCGACCCTGTGCCGCTGATGCAACAGCTGCATGCCGAGCACCCCAACCTGCGCTTTGAATTGTCGGCACTGAGCTCCGAGCAGATCCTCGAACAACTGGCGAACAACCGCCTCGATCTCGGGGTGTCCTACCTGGAGCGCCTGGACGGTGAACGCTTCGACTCTCTGGCCTTCAGCGAAACCCATATGGGCTTGCTCTATGACCAGCGTTTTTTCAGCTTCGGCGACACCCCCTTGAGCTGGGAGGCACTGATCGAATTGCCACTGGGCATGCTCACCAGCGGCATGCACTTTCGCCAGTCCATTGACCACAATTTCCACAGTCGCGGTTTGAGTCCGCAACCGCTGCTGCAAACCGACGCGGTCCATCAACTGTTGCAGGCGGTGCACGGCGGCCTCTGCTGCGCCGTCATGCCGCTGACCGGCGGCCTGGAGTCCTTGACCGAGCACCTGCGCCTGCAACCCATCGAAAACGCACAAACCCTTAGCCGACTGGGCCTGATCATGCGGCGCAGCGCCCCTCGCTCGGCATTGGCCGAGGCCTGTTTCGCCTTTTACCAACGATCAATGGCAAGCTCTTGATCGACGCCATCTATCGGTAGATCAGTAATAGCAATTAGACGCGACACTTTGTCGCGCATAGGCTGGAAGCTGGATAAACCGCCGCCGGTAACGCCCCATGAATACCAAGCGCCCGACCTGCGCGGCGCCCGCCGCCGAAACGGCCGCGCCCGCCGCCAGTCAGAACTACCAGTACTGCAACCTGGATCGCGACGAATCCGCCGACACCGCGCTGGCGGAGGAAGTGGCGCTGGCCATCGCCTACAACGGCATCAGCCAGGCGGTGATGCTGGTGACCCCCAGCGATCTGCAGGACTTCATTGTCGGCTTCAGTCTGGGCAGCGGTATTGTCAGTGAGCTGGCGGACATCTACGACATTCAGCTCAGCGGCAGTGGCTCGGCGCAATACGCTCAGGTCAATATCGCCAGCCGCGCGTTCTGGCAGCTCAAGCGCCAGCGTCGGCAATTGGCCGGGACCAGCGGTTGCGGACTGTGTGGGGTCGAGGCGGTGGAACAGGCCCTGCCCCAACTCGAAGTATTACCCGGCGCGCCCTTGCCGCCCGCGCAGTGGCTCGACGGCCTGCGCCAGCGCATCAGCGCCTTCCAACCTTTGGGCCAGCACTGCGGCGCCGTGCATGCGGCGGTGTTCATGAACGAACGTGGCGAGTTGCTGCTGGGCCGTGAAGACATCGGCCGACACAACGCCCTCGACAAGCTGATCGGCGCCCTGGCCCGGCAGAACATCCCGACCGCCGGCGGGCTGGCGATCGTCACCAGCCGCTGCAGCCTGGAATTGATCCAGAAAGCGCTGCGCGCCGGCATCCAGACCCTGGTCAGCCTGTCGGCGCCCACCGGCCTGGCCGTGCAATGGGCGCGTCGACACAACCTCAATCTCATCCATTTGCCACAGAAAAACGCCCCACGGGTCTACAGCCCGGCGTCGGAGAATCAAGCGTGAGCCAACACCGTCAAGCCGACCAGACACCCGTTCCGCGTTACAAACCCTACAAAGGTCCGGCCGGTGGCTGGGGCGCGCTGAAAAGCGTTGCCCAGGCCTGGTTGACCAGCGACAACGCGCTGAAAAACCTGCGGATGATGCTCAAGACCAACAAGAACGGCGGATTCGACTGTCCGGGTTGCGCCTGGGGCGACTCGCTGGAAGGCGGCATGGTGATGTTCTGCGAAAACGGCGCCAAGGCCGTCAACTGGGAAGCCACCAAGCGTCGGGTTGATCCGGCGTTCTTCGCCAAACACAGCGTCACCTCGCTGCTGGCGCAGAGCGACTACTGGCTTGAATACCAGGGCCGCATCACCGAACCCATGCGTTACGACGCCGAGACCGACCGCTACCAGCCAATCAGCTGGGACGCTGCCTTTGCTCTGATCGCCAAACACTTGCGCGGTCTGTCGAGCCCCAATCAGGCCGAGTTCTACACCTCGGGCCGGGCGAGCAACGAAGCGGCGTTCCTCTATCAATTGTTTGTGCGCGCCTATGGCACCAACAACTTCCCCGACTGTTCGAACATGTGCCATGAGGCCAGTGGTGTGGCGCTGTCGCAGAGTGTGGGCGTCGGCAAAGGCACCGTGACCTACGCCGACTTCGAGCATGCCGATGCGATTTTCGTCTGGGGCCAGAACCCCGGCACCAACCACCCACGCATGCTTGAACCGCTGCGCGAAGCAGTGAAGCGCGGCGCGCAAGTGGTGTGCATCAACCCGCTCAAGGAACGTGGTCTGGAACGCTTCCAGAATCCGCAGAAGCCAATCGAAATGCTCACCAACGGCGACAAGCCGACCAACACCGCGTACCTGCGCCCGGCACTGGGCGGCGACATGGCGCTGATGCGCGGCATGGCCAAGTTCCTTCTGCAATGGGAACGCGATGCGCAAAAGGCTGGCGCGCCGGCAGTGTTCGATCACGCCTTTCTCAATGAGCACAGCGTCAATCTGCTGGACTACCTGGCCGTCGTCGATGACACCCCGTGGGAGCAGATCGTCCAGCAATCCGGCCTGAGCCTGGTGGAAGTCGAGCAAGCAGCACGCATGTATGTCACCGGCAAGAAGGTGATCATGTGCTGGGCGATGGGCATCACCCAACATCGTCATTCAGTGGCGACCATCCAGGAAATCGCCAACCTGATGCTGCTGCGCGGCAACATCGGCCGCCCCGGCGCCGGCCTGTGCCCGGTGCGCGGCCACAGTAACGTGCAGGGCGACCGCACCATGGGCATCAACGAGCGGCCACCGGCGGCGTTTCTCGATGCGCTGGAGAAACGCTTCCAGTTCAAGGTGCCACGGGACAACGGCCACAACGTGGTCGAAGCCATTCACGCGATGCTCGAAAAGCGTTCGAAAGTGTTCATCGCCCTCGGCGGCAATTTCGCCCAGGCCACACCGGACAGCCCGCGCACCTTCCAGGCCTTGAGCAACTGCGAGCTGACGGTACAAATCAGCACCAAGCTCAACCGCAGCCACCTGGCCCACGGCAAGGATGCGTTGATCCTGCCGTGCCTCGGGCGCACGGACATCGACCTGCAAACCGAAGGCGCACAAGCGGTGACGGTAGAAGACTCGTTCAGCATGGTGCATGCCTCTAATGGCCAGTTGGACGCGCTGTCCCGGCAAATGCGCTCGGAACCTGCCATCATCGCGGGTATCGCCGCCGCTACTCTGGGCGACACGCCGGTGGACTGGAATTGGCTGGTGGGCGATTACCGACGCATCCGCGAGTTGATCGCCGAGACCATTCCGGCCTTCAAGGACTTCAACCAGAAGATCCAGCATCCGGGTGGCTTCTACCTGGGCAACAGCGCCGGTGAGCGACGCTGGAACACCGCTTCCGGCCGCGCCAATTTCCGCCCCAATAGCCTGCCCCTCGACCTGATCCACGAACGTACCCGCGCAACAGGACAGTCGCCGGACCTGATCATGCAATCAATGCGTTCCCACGATCAGTACAACACCACCATCTATGGCCTCAATGATCGTTACCGCGGGGTCAAGGGTCAGCGCGATGTGCTGTTCGTCAACGAAGCCGACATCATTCGCCTGGGCTTCAAGCCAGGACAGAAGGCCGATATCGTATCGCTGTGGGACGATGGCGTGGAGCGGCGAGTGAAGGGCTTCACGCTGCTGGCGTTCGACATTCCGGCAGGACAGGCAGCCGCCTATTACCCGGAAGTGAACCCGCTGGTGCCACTGGAAAGCATCGGCGATGGCAGCCATACGCCGACCTCGAAATTCGTCGCGATCCGCCTGGAAGCGGCCAGCGACAATGGCTTGATCCTCAGCAAATCGGCGTAAACATCGCCCACAAAAAAGGCCGCTTTATGGGGAAAGCGGCCTGTCTCAAGTAACCATAGACCTGCGAAAATCCATTAAGTTCCCTCTATAAAACAATAACTTAGCTAATTGTGCACAAGTCGTGTTACTCGTCGGATTCCGATTGTAACGATGCTGTCACAGCCTCAGGATCGCCTCGTCATCCCTTTGAGGCTCCTCTATGAAGTTCTCCTCGATTCTCTTGTTGTCCCTTGGCCTGATCAGTGGCGTCGCGTCAGCTGGAGGCACCACTGAAGCAGGTGTGGGCGGCGCATTGGGCGGGGTTCTCGGCTCAGTCGTCGGTCAGTCGCTGGGCGGCAATACCGGCTCGACCATTGGTGCCGCACTGGGCGGTGCGGGTGGTAGTGCGGTGGGTGCCAACAAACACAGCCGTGGCGAAGCAGCCATCGGCGGCGCGCTCGGCGCGGCAGGCGGCAACGTGGTGGGCCGCAGTGTCGGTGGCAGCACCGGCAGCCTGATCGGCGCCGCTGCCGGTGGTGGTGCCGGTGGTGCACTGGGTAACTACATGGGTAACAAGTACGACGACGAAGACCGTGATGACGGCCGTCGCTACCGCGGTGGTCGTGACGACCGTCGCTACTACCGTGACGGCCACCCGGGCCGCGGTCATGCCTACGGGCATCGCAAGCACAAGCATCGCCACTATCGCGACTGATGAATCAGTGAATTGCCAAACGAAAATCGCAGCCCTCGGGCTGCGATTTTTCGTTACACCAGCCGCTGCAACGCCTCGCGCAACTGGTCAGGAATCGGCACTGGCTGATTCGACGACCGATCGACAAACACGTGAACAAAGCGCCCTGCCGCGCAGGCGTCCTCCTCTCCCGCCTTGAACACCGCCAATTCGTACTGCACCGAACTGTTGCCCAGCTTGCCGACGCGCAAGCCGATCTCGATGCGCTCGGGAAAGGCAATCGAGGCAAAGTAATCGCAGGCCGAACTGACCACGAAGCCGACCACCTCACCGTCATGGATATCCAGGCCACCGACTTCGATCAGGTAGGTGTTCACCGCCGTGTCAAAGAAGCTGTAGTAGGTCACGTTGTTCACATGTCCGTAGACATCGTTGTCGTGCCAACGCGTGATGATCGGCTGGAAGTGTTGGTAGTCGGAGCGTTGCGGCATGCGGTCGGTCATAGGGTTTCCTGGCAATGAATGGGCATCCAGCGATCACCATAGTCAGGCCGCCACGCTTTTTGAAGGGATAACCCTGATGGCCGCCATTCAGCCGCTGGATGCACTGGCCGCCAGATGGCTCTGGGCCCAGGCCCGCACTTCGGCATAGGGATAGTCCTCCAGCGCCGCGAACCCCGGAATTGCCCTGGCCTTGAGCCGGGTAAACAGCGGCACGCTGATTCCGCAGAGGAAGCGCGTCAGTCGCTCCGCGCCAGGTGCCTGGCCGCAGTGGCTTTGGTGCTTGTGGATAAAATCGCCACATAAGGCATCAAAGTTTTTATCCACAAGCGCCGGCAATTTGGGCGGCGGTGGCAAATGAGCGACCTGCCCCAGGCACACCGAACAATGTCCGCACTGTTCGGGAGCCTTGTCGTCGCCGAAGTAGTGCGCCAGGCGCTGGCCGAGGCAGCGCTCGGTCGCGAACAGATCGAGCATCGCGTGGATGCGGGCAATTTCCGTGCATTCGTGTCGGGTGAAGTAGGCAAACAACTCCAGACTCACTGCTCGCGCATCGAAGTCACCCTGCAGCAGGCTGTAGACCTCGGTCATCTGTTTGCTTTCCAGTTCTACCCACCCCTTTTCCTGAAAGTAATCCAGAGCCTTGACCACCCGGCTGCGCTCCGCCTGATGCTGCAAGTACAGCGCGTCGAAATTCACCGTGGCCCAGGTTCGCTTACGATCGGAAGTCTGGATGATGGCCCGGACAAATTCCCGGCGCTCGCCCTCGAACCGCGCGAGCAAATCCTCCGGCTCCAGCAGGTATTTGAACCGGTACTCGGCAAAGTAGGCATAACGCGGCGCAATCAAGCGCTTCAATTCAAGCTGCACCAGCAAGGTCTTGAGCGGCAACTGACGGATATTGCTGTGATCGGCCAGCGGCCCCAGCAAAAATTCCCACTGCGCGTCCGGCGCGGCCGCCAGTAACTCATCCAGCACATGGCGGATGCCATCCAGTTCCGGTGTGTCGCCATACACAAAGTTTTCCAGGACATTCAGGCTGTCGCGATTGGCCAGCACCAGGCAATCGGAGGGGAGTCCGTCACGTCCGGCGCGGCCGATTTCCTGGCTGTAGTTTTCGATCGATTTCGGCAGGTCGAAATGCACCACGTTACGGATATCGCTCTTGTCGATCCCCATGCCGAAGGCGATGGTGGCGACGATGCAATTGGACTCCCCGGCCATGAATCGACGCTGGATCGCCTCGCGCTGCTCGTGGGGCAATCCAGCGTGATAAGCCTGCGCCTCGAGCCCGTTGCGGGTCAGGTGCTCGGCAATCTGCTCGGCGGTTTTCTGCAAGGTGACATAGACGATGCTCGGTTGCCCGGCACGCGGGCTCATCCACTCCAACAGACGGCGACGCTTGTCCTGGCCGCGCACGGGTTCAACCAGCAAGTTGAGGTTGGGTCGGTAGAAACCGGTGGTCACCACATCGCCAGCGTCAATGGCGAATTTTTCCTGCATGTCGGCAATCACCTGCGGCGTGGCGGTGGCGGTCAACAGCAAGGTTTGAGGAATGTTGAACTGGCGCTGGTAGTCCGGCAGCTTCAGGTAATCCGGACGAAAATTATGCCCCCATTCTGAGATGCAGTGCGCCTCGTCCACCACCAGCAAAGAAATAGGTACTTGCTGAAGGAAGTGCCGGAAGCGCTCGTTCTTCAGGCGCTCCACGGAAATCATCAGGATCTTCAGCTCACCGCTGCGCGCCCGTGCCATCACCTCATTGGCGTCGTCACGGCTCTGCGCCGAATCGATACTGCCGGCGGTAATCCCGTGGCGCTGCAGAAACGCCAGTTGATCCTGCATCAACGCCAGCAACGGCGAGACCACCAGCGTCAGATGCGGCAACAGCAGAGCCGACAATTGATAACACAAGGATTTGCCAGAGCCGGTGGGGAAAATCGCCGCCGCCGAACGCCCGGCCAGAACTGCACTGATCGCTGCCTCCTGGCCGGGACGAAACTGTGGATAACCAAAGACCTGTTGGAGGGTGTGGTGCATATGCGGTCACTCCGTTGACGGCTGCGGTGTCGAAAGCCTAGCGGGCGAACGCAACACGTCGAGAAAAGCTCGGGGTCAAAAAGATTCCGGATGATACAGGGAGAAAGTCCCACCGCCCGCGTTGCATGGGCCTTGAATAATCTGGCACATCACCAAGAAATGCCTGACTCAACCTGACTGGATTAGCGCAGCGTATTGCGCACAGTAACCCACATGAACGTGGGAAACCCGAGTGGTTGCCGCCCGGGGACTGTCAGATTTTTTGTGTGCGGGCCGGTAATGGCCTGCCGTCAGGCAGGCC